>JAIYBR010000111.1 GCA_027488435.1 Flavobacteriales bacterium | reverse complement strand
GACTCAGTGACCGTGTAAATAGTTTGCTGCGCTTGTGATGTGTTTCCGCATCCGTCGGTGGCCGTATAGGTGCGTACAATAACACCCGGACAACCTTCCACGAGTACCTCATCGGTATAGGTCAATTCAACACCCGAACAATCATCAGTAACCGATACTGTAACCGCGGAGGCAACAGAGCAATCAACGATAAGTGGCGATTCGATTGAACCGAAAACCGGAGCGGTGCTATCCGAGACCATGATTGACTGAACAACACTTGAACTATTACCACAACCGTCAGTAACCGTGTAAGTGCGTTCAATGGAGTATGAGCCAGAGCAAGTACCCGGAACAATTACTTCTGCAACCGCTACACTTTCATTTCCAGAACAATTGTCGCTGAAGGCTATTGAAGTAACATCAGCGTCGGGTATGCTAGTACAATCAACAGCGAGCGTTTCAAGCTGAGTGAAAATGGGCGGGGCTTCGGTATCTGAGTAATTCAGCGACTGATCGAACGTTGCAACATTTCCGCATGCATCAGTCGCAATCCAATGACGAATGATGCTTCCCGAGCATGGTTGCGTGCCGGTAATTTCGTCGTTGTAGGTAACGCTAACATCCGAGCAATCATCTTCAACAAGAGGAGAGGAACCATTCACGGTAATAACCCCACAATTCAATTCAATATCGGTTGGAGCCTGAATGAATACTGGTGCGTTATTATCCTCTACAATCACAACCTGCTGTGCCGAAGAAGCATTGCCGCACGCATCGGTAGCAGTCCATGTTGTGGTTGTAGTAGTACCGCATGGTTGCTCGGTTATAGTGGAGCTAGACAAAAGCGTAAACTCGCCGCAGTTGTCGCTCACGATAGGTTCACCTGCAGGAACTTCGTCGCCGCAGTTCAGAGTTGCACTCACCGGAACTCCACTGATCGATGGAGCTTGTGTATCCGCAACCTGTACGGTCCATGTGCGTGAGACACTGTTACCACAATCATCGGTCAATGTGTAGGTGCGAACCAGGGTGTAATTGGCCGGGCATGAACCGGCTATTATCTCATCACTTTGTGTAAGTATGGTATTGATGCAAACCGTGCTATACTCAACAATGGGGTTTATTGCGGACGCTTCTTCACAGCTTACCGAAGCATCATCAGGGAAGTTGATGAACTCCAAATCACCCTCATCTATGAAGTAAATCAATTGCGAAGTTTGAGCAGCATTGCCACAACCATCTGTAGCTGTGTAGGTTCTGTTAACCATCCCCGGGCATCCTGCAGTTAAAACCTCATCTGTGAAGGAAATACTCACAGCAGAGCAGGCGTCGGTCGCGGTAACAAATGTACTTGCCGACTCCAGGCATGATACGTAGATTGGAGACTCAACAGCAGCAAACACAGGGGCCACAGTATCGACTTTGGTAACCATCGACTCTGCGTAAGCCACATTACCGCAGGCATCTTCCGCTCTATAGATGTAAGTAAATTCGGTCGAGCCACATCCCGATTCAATGTTCTGACAAACTTTGTCGACATTGATGTCACCATTACCATTTACACTGGCACCGTTGAAGGTTCCGGTATAGGTAAACCAACCACTCAAACCGTCATTTGCATTTTTGTTATTCGCGGCTAACCCAACCTGGAATCCGAAGTAGTAATTAGCCGGCATATGCTGCAAGCTGAGTTCTGAACCATCCAGCACACCGATACCGGTGAAGTGTGAGAACACTGGATTCAACTCGTAATATGACCAATTCAAATAGTTGCTGCCGGCAAGACCGAAGTCGTTCTTGTAATTTCTGCCCAATGCCGACCATTCAGCCCAATCGAGACCGTTTTCAAAAAACACATCCACTTCCATTTGCCACGTTGCATTGGCTGCGTTTTGAATTGTGCCCGTTAGTCGGCCAGTACCATTCGCATAAAACGCGAGACTCGGTGTTCCGATAAAATTCCATGCAACGGATGGTGCCGCCAGCACAGGCAGCCATACCGCCCAATCGATGCCGGGTCCAAATGCAGTTGAAACTGAACAGGCGGAAACCGTATTTCCGGTTTCTGCAACAAAGGTTTCGACCTGCACCTCGCCTGGGCAATCACTGATAGCTGAAACACCTCCTAAAGAGGGTAATTCATTCTCACAATCAATGGTAGTATTGGAAGGTAGATTTACAAAAGTGGGCTGAGCTACTAGATCTGTAAAAGCGAGACTAAGCAGCAGAAAAAACCCGAGACAAAGCTTTGCTGTGCGCGCAAAAAGCTCATTAAAATAGGTGTGTGACATGCTATAAATTAGGTTTGGTAAGCAGGGTTAAAGTTATTCAAAATTGATTGAATATCCTTAACTCAAATAAACATCAAAACGCATTTTCGTTTGGTTCGAAAAGCGAATGTTATTAACCAACAAAAGATAATTATGATGAAAAACTCTATCGAGTAAAGGCTGAACACCTCGCAAAAAAAAGCCGACTCACAGGGAGTCGGCTTTTCTATTATGATAATAAACTATGCTTTTTTCTTATCAAGAACTTCGTCAATCATACCGTATTCCTTGGCCTCTGAAGCAATCATCCAATAATCACGATCGCTGTCCGCCCATACCTGATCGTAGGGTTTTCCGCTGTGGTGAGCGATGATGTCGTATAGTTCCTTTTTCAACTTTTGAATTTCACGAGCTGTAATTTCGATGTCACTCGCCTGGCCACGGGCACCTCCTAAAGGCTGGTGAATCATGACACGCGAATGCTTCAAGCCTGTGCGCTTTCCAGCTTCTCCGGCACACAGCAAAACCGCTCCCATCGAAGCCGCCATACCGGTGCAAATAGTTGCGACATCCGGGTTGATATATTGCATAGTATCATAAATGCCCAAGCCGGCATATACGCTTCCCCCAGGTGAGTTGATGTAGATCTGAATATCCTTCTTGGCGTCAGCGCTTTCCAAAAAGAGCAACTGTGCCTGAATGATGTTTGCGATGTAGTCGTCTATTTCCGTTCCCAAAAAGATGATTCGATCGGCCATTAAACGCGAAAAAACATCTACCTCACGAAATGGCATGTTACGTTCTTCAATCACTGTTCTGGTCATGTTTTCAGGGCCATAAACGTGGCTTATCACATCATCCACCACTGATCCGCTAATGCCCTGATGCCCGGTG
>JAIYBR010000045.1 GCA_027488435.1 Flavobacteriales bacterium | reverse complement strand
TTCATGATGAGGCTACAAACACGATAACTATCAACACCGAATCTGAATGCCTTGTCTTGTACTGTGCTAATTAAATTTCTTTCCATAATCCAAGAATTTCAGCACAAAACAACAATGGCAATTAAAGAATCCTTATTCTATATGCATATAACTTATGCCCACCGCACCTCGCCCTTCGCCCTTCGCCCTTCGCCCTTCGCCCCTCGCCCTTAATAAGCCGTCCACCCGCCATCAGCAACCAGCACTTCGCCATTCACAAACGAGCCATCATCGCTTACGAGAAATAAAGCTGCTGCTGCAATCTCTTCCGGTGCGGCCATTCGAGGCATGGTTGCCATGCCCGTCATCATGCGCTCATAACCAAAGGCATTCGGATGCATGCCGGCACCGATGTTCGTATTCACACCCCCAGGCGCAATTGCATTGCAGCGAATGCCCTTACCTACATACATGAACGCGATGTTTTTCGTGAGACCAATCAATCCGTGTTTGGCTGCTGTATAAGCGGCTCCGGCACGCGATCCTTGAATACCACCTACAGATGAAATATTCAATATGTTGCCCTTGCCACGTTCGACCATGGCAGGTAAAATTTCATGACAGAAATAATAGGCACCATGCAAATTCACATTCATGACATGATGCCATTGTTGCACCTCTACATCCGCCGCGGGCATAAAATCGTCCATGATACCGGCGTTGTTGACCAAGATGTCTATAGCGCCAAACTCGGCTATGACTCTTGCCACCGTCTGCCTTACTTCAAGAGCTTGTCCCACATCACATACTTCCGCCCATGCGTTGTTTCCTTCAGATACAATAGCATCGACTACGTCTTTCACTCCTTGCTCATGGATGTCTACAACAATAGATAGCGCGCCTTCCCTTGCAAAAGCGATGGCCATGGCCTTGCCAATACCGGATGATGCACCGGTGATAAGGGCGATTTTCTTCTCCAATTTTCTCATACTAATTCTCTTTTTGTTGAAGTGATTTCTGCTGCGTGAATATTCTGAATCCCCTGAATGATTGCATCGGGATTAAATGAAATACTATCAATTCCCTTTTTGACCAGAAAAGCTGTGAATGCCTCATTATCGCTAGGCGCCTGACCACACAGTCCCACTTTTATTCCTGCTTTATGTGCTGCATCGATAGTCCGGGCAATCATCCATTCTACCGAAGCATTTGTTTCATCAAAAAGAGGAGCAATCAATCCCGAGTCGCGATCCACACCCAATACCAACTGTGTAAGATCATTGGAGCCAATCGAAAATCCATCAACGCGTTTTGCGAATTCCGTTGCCTCAATGGCATTGCTTGGAACCTCTACCATCATGTAGACTTCAAGACCCAACTCACCGCGATTGAGCTGATTCTTTGCCATTTCAGACAATACCAAATCTAATTCCCTTATGGTTCGGCAGAATGGAATCATCACTTTCACATTCGTCAATCCCATTTTACGTCGCACCGTATCGATAGCCTTGCATTCCAAACCAAAAGCCTCACGATAGCGTTCATGGTAATAACGAGAAGCACCTCGAAAACCTATCATCGGATTTTCTTCATGCTCTTCAAATACTCGGCCGCCAAGCAGCGATGCATACTCATTTGTTTTAAAGTCACTGAATCGAACAATGACATCTTTCGGAAAAAAGGCGGCGGCCATGGTTGCTATCCCCTGCGAAAGATGATCCATAAAATATGCGGCCTTGTCGGGATATCCCTCCGTCAACTCTTCTATGCGAGCTCGCTCTGCAGGAATCTTCAACTCGTCAAATCGCAAACAAGCCATCGGATGAACCTGAACAACATTCGCAATCAAGAATTCCAAACGCATCAATCCAACACCCGCATTCGGATAAAATGACCACTCATAGGCCTTATCCGGATCGGAGAGCACCAACATACTTTCTGTTTTCGTCTTTGGAAGATTATCGAGGCTGTGTTCAATCTCCTTGAATTCTAGGTTGCCCTTATACACCTTTCCAATCTTTCCATTCGAACAATCTACGGTTACCCATTCACCATCTGCAATCAAATCGGTGGCCCCCATTGCACCTACTACCGCCGCAACACCAAGTTCACGAGCCACAATAGCAGCGTGGCTGGTGCGACCGCCATGATTGGTCACAATGGCCGATGCCTTTCTCATGACCAAATCCCAATCGGGGTTGGTCGTCTCGGCAACAAGCACATCGCCGGGCTGTATGCGAAATGCATCAATCAACGAATGCAGCACCCGTGCTTTGCCGGTGGCTATGTGCACGCCTACTGCCTGTCCCTCAACAACGGGCGGATATGGAGGAGATAACCGATACTCACGAAGGACTAAATGAGTGTCCTTTCCATGAATAGTCTCAGGACGGGCCTGCACGATGTAAAGTTCACCGGTAATACCATCCTTTGCCCATTCGATGTCCATCGCGCGTTTATAATGTTTCTCTATTCGCACAGACCATGATGCCAGATTATGAATCTCTTCATCCGAAAGCACCCACGATTTTTGTTTGGTTTGCGGTGTAGGTCTGTTCTCCAAGCCGGCTCCGTCATGAGCATAGCCCAAGGTTAGATTCTTGGCGCCCAATTTCTTTCGTATTACGGCATATTTACCTTCTTCCAACGCTCCTTTAAAAACATGAAATTCGTCGGGCTCCACTTTTCCCTGAACGATGTTGTCGCCCAACCCCCAGGCGCCCGTTATAACAACCGCGTTGCGAAATCCGGTATCAGGATCTACCGTAAAGCAGACGCCCGAACATGCTAAATCGGCACGAATCATCACCTGCACACCAACCGACAACTGAGCGAATTCAAGTGCGAAGCCACGGTCAATTCTGTATTGCATTGCACGAGCATTAAACAGGGAAGCGTAACACTTTTTTATGGCGCTCAACAATTCCTCTTTCCCATACACATTCAAGTAAGACTCGTACTGACCGGCAAAGCTTGCATCAGCGAGGTCTTCTGCCGTGGCGCTGCTGCGAACTGCAACATGTGTTTCCGGACCATACTTCAAAATAAGTTTAGAATACGCCAAAACAATTTCATCGATTAGATCTGTCGGCAATGACATTTCAAGAATAAGACTCTTAGCTTTCTCTGATGCTTGCTGAATACTCCTTGTATTTTGATAATCGATTGAATCGATCAGTAATTTCAATTGTTCGCCTATAGTGCCGGATTTCATACATGCATCAAATCCATCAACCGTAATTGCAAATCCCGCAGGAACTTTGATATCCAACCTTGCTAAATTTTGTGTTAGTTCTCCCAGTGAGGCATTCTTCCCCCCAACGAGCCTTATATCAGACAACCCGACCTCTTGAAAATCCTTCATGTATTTCATACCGATGCGGTTTAGTTTCGGCATAAGTAGTCCAAGCGCTCACCGCGTTCATTGAGCAATGGCAAATGCATAACTGACACTGCTCATCAAAGGCTGATTGATTCGAAAGGCTAGAAGCTGATAAATCTTCAGGAAGGCCTACCTTTGCCGCACAATTGAAAAACGATGAAACGAATTGCTGCCTATCGCAAACTTCTGGGTGTTGGACCTGACGCGGGATTGAAAGAACTCAAGACCGTATATCGCAATCTCATGAAGGAATGTCACCCCGACAAGTTCCACGATAATCCGGAATTGCGTGAGAAGGAAGAAGCACGCAGCAAGGAAATCATTGAAGCATATCACTTCCTTGTAAGTATAGCACCCGAAACACTCGCTGAAGTAGAGGCCGATTATCAGCAAACACTGGCATCGTGCGGCATTGTGGACTTCAATTACGACAAACAGATTCTGACTGTTCACTTCATGGACGGCAGCATTTATGAATACTACGGCGTGCCGCGCAACATCTACATTAAGATGGTGAATTCGGATGCCTACGCTCGCTTTGTGCGCAGGCACATCGCGGGTTCATACATCTACCGCAGCACACAGAAGCGCACTCCATCTGCTATCAATCTCTAACCCACGAGATGTAACATGGCAGCCCCTACCCGCAAGTCGTCGATGCACGAGCGCAATGCCCACCGCGATGGCTACGATATGGCGCAGCTCATGGAAAAATACGCTCCACTTCAGCCGTTCGTATCGCCCAGTCCCGCAGGCGTTCTTACCATCGACTTTGCGAACGTGCAGGCAGTTACTGCGCTCAATAAAGCCATTCTCGAAACAGAATATGGTGCGAAGGAATGGCAATTACCAGCGGGATACTTATGCCCTCCCGTTCCAGGACGCGCCGATTATATGCACCACGCGGCCGATCTGCTTGCATTGCATAATGGAGGTGCTATTCCACGCGGACATTCTGTAAACGTGTTAGACATCGGCGTTGGCGCCGGACTCATCTACCCCATTTTGGGCAACCATAGCTACGAATGGTCGTTTGTTGGCTCCGACATCGACGAAGTGGCACTCCAGAATGCCTCCGTCATTTGCCAAGCGAATGAAAGATTGCAGGAGAATGTTCAACTGAGAGCTCAAAAAAACGCAGGCCATTTTTTCAAAGGAATCATCGGAAAAGAAGAAGCTTTTGATTTGGTGGTATGCAATCCACCTTTTTACGCAAGTGAACAAGAAGCGCAAGAAGCATCGAATCGCAAGTGGCGCAATTTGGGTAAGAACGAGACCACGGGTCGCAATTTCGGCGGCATGTCGCACGAATTGTATTGCGAAGGAGGAGAATTGAAATTCATCCGCGACATGATCGCTGAGAGCTTTTTCTTCGCACGTAAAGTCTATTGGTTTACTACACTAGTCTCTCGACAGGAGCATATTC
Source organism: Flavobacteriales bacterium (assembly GCA_027488435.1). Lineage (GTDB taxonomy): Bacteria > Bacteroidota > Bacteroidia > Flavobacteriales_D > Sanyastnellaceae > JAIBBG01. Next base: position 12,075 of record JAIYBR010000045.1, on the reverse strand, counting down.
ACGATTTGCGACGTGCTCTGAATCGTGTTCGACCAACAGAAGTGCATGTGATCCCCATGTCGCAAGGCCAGAAGAGCAGCCGCATCATGGCCTGGACCTTCCTCGATCCAAGCCAGCAAAGACACTGGCGTGAGAGCCGCTTCTGGAGCGAATAGCAGGCAAAAAAAATGGCTCGCTTTCGCGAACCACCTTTCCTTTTTTGTACCCGGGACGGGAATCGAACCCGTACAGCCGCAATGGCCACAGGATTTTCTTACCACTATGGCTTTCGCCACCTGCGACCGACGTCGCGTTTGTGGTCTGGACTTTCTCTTCATCCGATTTAGCGGATGTCGCCTGTTAAGTCTCTACACCTTCTCTTCAAAAAGAGCTTGGCTCGGGATTGCCACGTTTCCACAGAGGTTTCCCCGAATTTAAGCGATTCTACATCCTTCATTACTGAAGGTGCACTCAAATTTTCTTTGATTTATTTTTAGCTCGATATGTATCCGTTTGTGAATGACAATTTGGACAAAGTAATCTAAGGTTGAGAAGTGTATGGTTTTGGCGATTACCATCAATATGATCTAACTCCAAATTGATTGATTTGCCATTCCAATCATTGATTCCGCAAACTGCGCATTGATTGACAAGCATATTACTCTTGAGCAATCTTATTTTCAACTTGTAAGTTTGAAAGTAAGGATGCTTTCCTTGTAGTATTTCTTGTAATGATACTTTCTCCTTAAATGACTTCGGGAAGCCAATTCCTGGTTGATTCGTTCGGTAACAATTTAACTCCAAAGCTCGCTTTTTAAAACTATTGAAATGCAAGCCCAAAGTTGAAGCCGCCTCAGCCATTGATTTCGATTCCAAGCAAACTCCGATAAAATCAGAATCTGTAATTCTGTCCTTAATTCGCCAGTTCATGGTTCGAATATCGAGTAAAAATGTCAAAGAACTCATAAGTCCTGCGTGTCTACCAGTTCCACCACCCGGGCGGATTGAAACACTGTACAAAAAAAATCCCGACCTGACAATCAGATCGGGATATTGAGCGGGAGACGAGACTCGAACTCGCGACCCTAACCTTGGCAAGGTTATGCTCTACCAACTGAGCTACTCCCGCTTGATAAAAGAACTTGAGGGCCGCAAATTTATACAAGCATTGCGTTATGGCAAATACTTTCGTGTGTTTTTCCAAAAAAAAAATCAAGAGGATCTTAAAAAGCTCATAATCTTATCGGTAGCACCTCGTCTTGCTTCTACAAAAGCTCCTGCAGCCATTCCCATTGTCGGTATTTCGGTTGAATCCGATGCGAAACGACTAAGTAATTGAACCGCATCCTCCTCATCATGCGCTCCAATGGCAGCCCCGGAGTCTATCAATCCCCTGGCCTCAGCAAACTTTTCGAAACGTGGGCCAAAGAAAACAGGCAAACTCCACGCTGCTGCTTCCAGCGTGTTGTGAATACCGGCACCGAATCCGCCGCCTATCCAGGCAATAGTCGCGTAACGATACATTGCAGAGAGCTTCCCAATTTCATCGACGATGACAACACGCGATGACTTCCACTCAACGGCCTCACGTTGCGACCACAATACTGCCTCGGGCCACAGCCGCTGCATAGACTGAATGTGGGCTGCGTCAACTTCATGCGGAACAAGCAACAGTTTCCATTCATTCGTTGCCCTTTGCCACCAGGCGTGAAGCACTTTCTCATCGGCCGGCCAGGTGCTGCCTCCAATGAGTACTTGAGCATTGTGCGCCCACTCTCGAATTTCCTGTATTTCCGACGCGGCCTCTACAATTTCTGACACCCTATCGAAGCGCGTATCGCCAGCAAGAGTGACGCGATCAATGCCAATACCGTTCAACAGTGTAAGGGTACTTTCGTCCTGAACGAAGTAATGACCGACGCTCTCAAGCACGGGCGTCCAAAAAAAACGGCTCCAACCGAAGAACCGCTGATTAGGTCGCAGTATCGATGAAATCATAATCAATGGAACTCCTCTGCACTGGCAACCCAGAAAATAGTTGGGCCAATATTCATACTTCACAAAGCAGGCTACTTTGGGCTTTACAATGTCTAAAAAATCGCTACTGGCTGAGCTTGTATCCAAGGGCAAATAGAACACTCCATTTGCCTCGGAATAATTCTTACGTATCTCATAGCCCGAGGGGGAAAAGAACGTGAGTAGAATAATCGACTTGGGACGCTCCCGGCGAAGGTGCTCCATCACTGGTCTTCCTTGCTCGAACTCGCCCAAACTGGCGCAATGAAACCAATAAAGCTCGCCGGCATTTGCCTTGCGCCAAGTTCTCATCCGCGATCGCCAATCCTTGCGTCCATCAACCCATTTCCTCGATTTACCATGCACGAGTGCAACTCCGTGCATGAGCAACTGAGCAAGTGAAACGAGCAAAGAATAAATCGCTCTCACGAGTTTAGTAATAATAAAAATTATCAGACATTCTCTTGTAAAAATGCAGGGTCCAGCCTGCTCTCAAACCGAGTAGTATGTCGTTTCGAACACCCGACTCACTGAGCTGTGTATCGAAGTTCATCGGGCGACGCGGCTCTGTAAATCCGCGCCACGCTTCTACACCCAATACGAAGTTGATAAAGCGGTTGTTGCTCATATAGAAGTATCCCAAAAACCCAGTAACAGCCAACCCATTTGCCATACGATCGTAGCCTTTCAGGTAATCATCTTCCAACTGTGCGATGTAGGTTTCCTGGTGTTCGATGCGGATATTATGTTGCAAAAAACCTACTCCCGATTTCAACAAAATACCGGAATTAGGATTGGGACCAAATACGGGAAACAACCTTCCAAAATCGCCTGAAATGGCAAAACCACGCTGCTGGATGACAAGCACTGCAGGGTACCCGTCATTATCTAAAACGTAATCGCCATCCACCAGCAAATTCTGCAAAAAGCCCTCTTCTTTAATCACTCTATTCCCGAAGAGAAACTGACCCTGGATGCCATAGTACCAATTTTTACGCGATTTGATATGAAAGCCCAGCGATAGGTTACTGTTGTTGCCAAAACGACTTGCCATATCTCCTCCGGGAAACTGATATGCGTAGCTCATGGTTACATGAGGGTCGAACAGCGAAGTGTCGCTCACGGATCCTTGCGCCAAGGACTGCATGCAACCGACAAGAGCTATGAAAAAAAACGCGAAGCGAGCCATGCAGCGAAAGTAAGGAAGGCTGCAATTCAGTGCGCTATGCCGATGGAGTTTCCGTACAGTCGAGCTTGCTAATGATTGATTGAATAGCCCCTTCTTTCAGGCTGTATGCAGAGTGCGTTAGCTGTGAAAACGGATGATAGCCCAACAGAAAATAAACCAAATGGGCTGCGAGTGGCATGTATTGAGCGCGAATGCTTGGTATAGCGGGATGCTTTACTCGATCGGCCAACGAGCTCTTCAACAGCCACTGATGAATGGATTGAAACGCAGTTAGCGGAATATCGGCATGCAGCGCCGGCATAGCGTCAGCAATGGCATCACGGAAATGCAATGCCCTTAATGTGTCAAACGACCCGGAAGATCCGACCAAACGCGAAACCTTATGCTGTTTAAGTGATTCCTTTAAATCAGATAATTCCTCGTGAAGGATACCTTCCAATTCACGCAGCTGCGAAGACTCGATTCTATCGGAAGGCTGAATGCGATCGGTCAGCCGACTTACCCCCAGCAAATAGCTCTTCTTCCAAAAAATTTCGTGTGCATTGGCGATGACGAATTCAGTGCTACCACCGCCAATATCCATAATACAAACGGGTTCGTCGCCCAAATCCATGGAGCTCCGAACACCTTCGCAAATTAGCTCGGCTTCACGGTCACCTGAAATCAATTCGATATCTATTGCAAAGAGCTCTTTTGCCTTCTCTATAAAATGTGGCCCATTGGAAGCTTCACGTAGCGCACTTGTTGCAAATGCAAAGGTGTGATCACACTCCAGATTGTCGATCGCAGACTTGTGAACAAGCAACGCGTCGAGACCCCGAGCGAAACGATGCGGATGGATAATCTTCTCTTCAAAACCGCCTTCGCCCAGCTTGACCGCTACTTTATTATGAAAGATGACAGACCAACCTTCGCTCGTCACTTCTGCAACTAGCAGATTGAACGTGTTGGTACCACAATCGATGACAGCTATCCGTTTCACGAGGTAAAGATAGGCGCAATATCGAATGACCAATGACTAGTGACCAATGACTAGTGACTAATGACTAGTGATTAATGACTAGTGATTAATGACTAGTGATTAATGACTAGTGACTAGTGAATAGTGAATAGTGTGACGAAGGTCTGGTTTTGAAAAGTGAAATACGCGAAATAAAACTAGGATAGTTTCGACCCAATCAGCGAGATGAATTCCTTGCGCGTCTTGATATCGTCCATGAAGGCGCCGCTGAAAGCACTGGTAGTAGTAACCGAGTTTTGTTTACTAACGCCACGCATTTGCATACAAAGGTGTTGTGCTTCAATCACGACAGCTACGCCAGCAGGATCGAGCGTTTCTTGGATGGCGTCACGAATTTCGATAGTGAGGCGTTCCTGAACTTGCAGACGACGAGCGAACACATCCACAATACGCGGAAGCTTGCTCAGCCCAACAATTTTCCCATTCGGTATATAAGCAATATGCGCTTTTCCGAAGAAGGGCAACATGTGATGCTCGCACAAACTGTAGAGCTCGATGTCCTTAACCAATACCATTTCACTGTAGTCCTCATCGAACATGGCGCTGCGCAAAATCTTGCGAGCATCCTGCTCATAACCCTGTGTAATGAAGGTATAAGCCTTGGCAACACGCTCCGGAGTTTTCAATAGACCTTGACGTGATGGATCCTCCCCGATATTCTCAAGGATGGAGTAGACATTTTCTGCTACTTTCTTTTCAGAAGGGCTCAACTCCTTGGGAGTTTCCGGATCCATAATCATGTAGTTCATTTCGTGCGATTTATTGTAAGAACAACGGCACGGGTTATTGGTTCAGCGAAGATAGGAATGAAAGGGATAAGGGGTAAGGGGTAAGGGGTAAGGGGTGACTTATTTCATGTGATTCGCTCGAGATGATTGACTTTTACTACAATTAGTCTAGTAATAACGAGGTCCTTTCAAAAGGTAGTTAACCACATAATCGCTAACCCCTTCTTCCAAGGTATGAAAGCTTTTGTCGTAGCCAATCGATTTTAGCTTGCTCATATTGGCCTCTGTGAAATACTGATACTTATCGCGGATATCCGCTGGTGTATCCACAAATTCAATCGAAGCTTCTTTTCCCATGGCTTTGAACGTAGCATTGGCAAGATCAAGGAAGGAGCGAGCTGTGCCGGAACCCAAATTGTAGATGCCACTGTTTTTCCGATGGTGCATGAGAAACATGCATACTTCAACTACATCCTTGACGTAAACAAAGTCGCGCATTTGTCCACCATCGACATATTCCGGTTTGTGCGAACGAAACAACTTCATACTCCCATTTTCAGCTATCTGATGAAACGCATGAAAAATAACAGAGGCCATGCGGCCCTTATGATATTCATTCGGTCCATACACATTGAAGAACTTCAAACCGGCCCAAAAGAAGGGTGATTTTTCCTGCTGAAGTGCCCAGATATCGAAGTCGTTTTTTGAATCGCCGTATGGGTTAAGCGGTATTAATTGCGGGATAATGGCGTGGTCATCATTATAACCGAACTCACCGGCTCCGTAAGTAGCAGCTGAAGATGCATACACAAGCGGAATGGCATATTCGGCACAAATCGCCCATGTTTCTTTCGAAAAATTCAAGTTCAATTCATCGAACACTTCCTTATTAAACTCAGTAGTGTCGGTGCGCGCTCCGATGTGAAAAACAAACTGCACCTGATCTTCATTGTCACGAAGCCATTGATGAAAATCGGATCGGTCAACCCTTGCAACGATTTGCTTGTCGCGCAGATTAACCCCGGTCCTCTCATGCGACGGGTGAGTCGACAATCCTTTGAAATCATCGACAGCGACAACGTCGTTAAATCGATCTTGATTGAGCCGCCCGATAAGGCAGCTTCCAATAAAGCCTGATGCTCCTGTAACAACTATCATAGGAAGAATGTAATTGCGCAATGGTCCGAATATGAACCAAACACACTGTGCAATGTTACTACGAAAGCGAGGCAATTGCCAACAGCATTTACCTTTGAAAACAAACGAGTACAATGAAAACTGTTTATGTAACCCGACGAGAGCGCTTCAACGCAGCGCATAAATTATGGAACCCGCAATGGGATGAAGCCACAAACTTGAAAACCTTCGGGAAATGTGCCAATCCGAACTGGCATGGTCACAATTACGACTTGTTTGTTACGGTAAAGGGAGAGCCCCAGGCCGACACTGGATATTGCATTGACTTAAAATACATGAGCGATGTAATCGAGGAACATGTGCTGTCAAAAATGGACCACCGCAATCTCAACCTCGACGTGCCATTTCTGGAAGGAAAAATGACATCGTGCGAAATCGTAGTCATCGCCATTTGGGAGCAGCTTGAGCCTTTCTTGACGAACGAAAATCATCAACTACATAGCATCAAGTTGTACGAGACGGAGAACAATATTGTCGAGTACTTCGGTGGTAAGTGATGAATAAAAGAGAATGGAGAATGATGCCAAAGAGCAATATTTTCAATTCTCGTCTACGTTGCCATCTGAGCTTCCCTGTCCTCAAACACATTGTATTTACCGAACGCGCTGATTGAACAATTAGCCTGCGTCAAAGGAGCAATACCATTTCGCTTGCTGCGATTGAATTTATCAAAATCTAATACCTTATTCTCCGCGTCTTCCGCCAAACACGCGAAGAAGGAAAAGGAATAAATTGATAAAATCGAGGTACAAACTCAGAGCGCCCATCAATGCCAGTTTGCCTGCGGTTGCGGTGCCATATTCTACCCCTGCACCGATTCGCTTAACTTTTTGTGTATCGTAGGCCACAAGTCCGGTGAAGACTAAAACACCCACGCAACTAATCAGATAATCGAATGCAGCGCTTTCCAGGAAATAGTTGACGAGCGATGCGATTACGATGCCTATTACGGCCATCATCAATATTGAACCTAGTTTGGTGAGATCCGTTTTCGTGGTGTATCCAACCACTGCCATAGTTGCAAAAAGTCCTGCGGTAATGAAGAAAACCTTTGCAATGGCTGCAGACGAATATACCAGGAAAATGACACTGAGACTGATGCCATTCACCAGTGAATACGCCAGAAACAGTCCCATGAGTGCCGCGAAAGACAATCGATTGAATGCAAAACTCATGATGAGCACCATTCCGATAGGCGCAAGCATAATTCCCCATAAGAGCAGCGAAGAGCCTTGAAGCAGTGCCAAAAGATTACCGCTGGCTGCAAACCAATAGGCAGCAACTCCGGTAATTGCGAGTGCAAGTGTCATGTATGAAAAAACATTGGCTACAAAAGAGCGTGACACTGCGCTGCTGTCAACGTTGATTGTTTGATCGTTGTAGTTATTCGGGAAGTTCATGGTATGAATAATAAGTGACGCGAAGATATAATCAATCACTCACCTCCAAATCGTTAAAAAGGGATAAGCTTCGTAACCTGACGTTACTTAATGCCAGAAGTCAAAGTTCTAACCTTACTGCTTGCGAAGCACATGCGGAAATTAAATTCTACCCCTCCCCTTCCCGCAGTTGCAACCGCCAGCTTAGAAACATTGAAATCGTAACTTAGACCGAATTGAAAATTGCTGTATTCAATCATACCTGTGGTTATGATAGCATCGCCAAAGCGATAATTCAAGCCACCATAAACAGCATAATTCTTAACAAGCCCTGTATACTTCGAGTTACCAGAGATTGCAAGACGCACCAAAGAACCCACATTCAGATTTTCGTGTGGGCCCTGTTTATAAAACGCAAAATTGGGCGCGAGTGCCAGGGAGGAATTTGGCAAGCTCCATAAAGCATTACCATGAAGTACCATTTTGACATAGAGCTCCTCCTCAAAAGTATCTGAACCAAAGGCATAGTTTGGAGTAGTTATATGCTGAAAGCCTGCCCCAAGATTCAACTGCCTGAAATTGTTGTCTATTACATTCACTTCAGCAGAAGTATTATTGAGCGTATAATAAATCCCGGCATTGACGTCTGCAAAACCAAAATTCTGTTGAGTAGCTGTTTCGCCGGAATTCAATGCTGCATTGTGGGCACTACCATCATATTGACTTCCCCATTGCAGCTTCGAAAAATCGACAAATCGCGACATATACATGCCTTGTAATCCAAAACCCAAGTGTTGGTATTGTGACAAGCGAATATGATACACGGCATTTAAACCGACCGCATTGGTGCGCATGTTAGCGTCACCCGCTTTATCATTGAAGGCAAGTAATCCGGCTCCCCAGAATCCTCGTTTTGCTTTATTCGCATCGCCAAACCGAGTATTTGCTGCTACAATAAACGTTTTGAATGGATTGGTTACTGCACTCCATTGATTGCGGTGCGTTACCACAACATCACGCGTATACAATCCACCGGAAGAAGCTGGATTTAAAAGCAGAGGTGTCATCGTAAACTGTGACGTATGAATATCCTGAGCTCCGGCTAAAAAGAAGCCGAACATCAAAACAAGCAATCCTGACAACTTCTTCATCATCGTATTACTGTTACATTTCCTTTTCGTAAGAACTCCTCACCATTAACGAGCGTTCCATCAAAATAATAAACGAACACTCCCGCATCAACCTTCTTGTCTTGATAGAATCCATTCCAGCAATCATCGAAGCTATCGGCTTCAAAAACCATTTCTCCCCATCTATCAAAAACACGTAATCGCATCTCTGAAAAACACTCCTCACCAAACACGCGCAAACAATCATTCATCTCATGACCTCCCATCTCGGGAGCGAATGCATTCGGAATAAAGAATGACTGGCACTCATCGACAACCTCAACCTTCAAACATGCAGTTCCGGCGCATCCAAAGTCGGTGAATGCCTGAACACAATAGGTAGTTGTTTCAGACGGAGAAGCAATTGGAGCAGCGCAACTCTCACACGACAAGTCAACCGAAGGAGTCCAATAATAATTCAAGCCCCCTTCTGCAAATAATTGGGCTTGACCACCTAAGCTGATGATTGTATCTCCGCTCGTTGTAAGTTGAGGAAGCGGAGTGGCTTCAACCGTTATCATGGCAGTATCGGAACAAATGCCGGACAAAGCGACAACGTAATACAGGGATGTTTGACCCGGATTAACTGTAATGGACGAACCGGTTTCTCCGGTGCTCCATGTATACGATTCACCACCTTCTGCAAAAAGATCGGCAGGATTTGAAGCACAAACCTGAGTATCCCCAAATACAATTGCTGATGGTGGCATTTGCACTTCCATCTCAAATGAAACGCTGCTAAAACATTCTCCATTCCAACCGCTCACCACTATTTGCTCGCTCTCAGATGGGTTTATAATATTATCACTGCAGGTCGCACAACTTATCAAATCATCATTTGACCAAATAATGCTATCGGAACCAGCAACAGAAATCAATGCACTGTCACCCAAACAAATTGTACCTGGTGCTGAAATTACCAAATCGGGGCGTGAATTAACCGTGAAGTAAATACTATCTTGTGCATAGCACGCCTCATTGCTGCCTGTAAGAACAACCCAATCATTCTCCACTGGTGCTATCTCAACGATGGTTCCCTCATCTGTGACAAGATCTCCCGAGTGGGAATCCCACACATAATTACCCGCTCCGTCTGCAATCAGCATCATGGTATCGCCTTCGCAAACTTCTATCGAGTCTGTTTCAGGAATAATACTCACAAGCACTTGCGGAACATAGGTAAGCAATACACGGACTAATGAATCGCAGCCCAACTGACCTTGCAAATACACTTCATACTCTCCCGACTCATTTACCACAGTTGCATCGGGCAGTTCGTATTGCTCTCCCGAACAAGCCACTGCCGCAAATTCACTCTGCAACTCCGGTAATATTGCCACTGAATAATTTACAAGAGAATCGCATGAATTAGCTGCCACAAGCTCAACCGAATAAAATCCACTTTCTGAGGCCACCTCTCCATTTCCCAAATCGAATACCTCTCCAAAACACAACGGCGGCACTTGCACATTTGAAACAATCGACTCGCTTACCTGAATCTCGAATGTTACCAGAGAATCACAACCCGTTAGCGAGGTAAGTACAATTTCATAAGAACCGGAACTATCAGCGCTTGTTCCATCTGGGAATGTATAACTCAGACCAGGACAAAGCTCAACTGTTTGTGGCTCTATAACAATCTCATCCAGTTCAATAAATGTCCAAATGACCAACGAATCGCAGCCATGCAGGGCCGTTGTGTATGTCAGCGTAATTGTTGTATCGTTGGTCACAACAATACCATTAACGAATTCATACGGTGTGTTGCTACATAGTGCAATCTCGGGCATTTCGGTAACAGGAGAATCCCAAACCGATACAACCACCGTATCGCGATCTACGCAATTACCCACGCTAACGATCAATTGATACTCGCCATTGTTAGCAGCAGAAGCGTTATCCAAAATAACATTGAAATCTGTGGATTGGAAACCAGCCGGCCCTTCCCAGGCATAATTCGCTGAAGGAATTTGCTCAGCTTCCAAGACGATTGGTGTACCTGCACAAGTCTGAACATTCACACCGGCATTGGCAACTGGAATCTGTGTAACAACAACAGTAGCCGACGAAATTAATGATTCAATACAATTGGCTCGTTCAACTTGCAATAGTGTAAGGATTACATCAGATTCCGGCGCTGACACGACTATCGTTTCATTACCGGAGGAACCAATTGTAATTATCTCAGCCGCATTTGAGTTAATCGTGTAAGTCACTAGGTCGCCCGCGGTGCCTGCAATAACGAAAACAGCATCTTCATTACTGCATATATCTGCTAAGGCACTCACAGAGGCCGTCGGAACTTCCAGGTTTTCCGTGATTTCAACTTCGGCGCTGGCAGAACAGCCGATTGCATTCGTAATATTCACTGTAAATACACCAGCCTCGCTCAGAAGTATTTCAGCATCCGAACCTATTATCTGTCCTACTCCATCCGTCCAACTATAGGTAACATCGCCCAACAACAGGTCGCTTGCAACCACACTTACCGAAGACAGTTCACATGAAATCTGCAATGAGTTAGATAGATTAATGATACTTACTACTGGAGTGTATTCGCAAGAGCCATCGTCACATCCAGCCGTTGGAATGAAGTTACAAGCGTTACTATCGGTACATCCAGGATAGACACATGTGAAGTTCTCTACTGTAGCCGCTGGATCATAATTACAAGCTGTTACATCGGTACAACCGGCGATGCCTTCATACAAGCATGAACCGTCGTCGCAGCCAGCGCTTGCATTGTAGTTTAAGGCACCAGGGTCTGTGCAGCCTGGGAAAATGCAAGATCCATTGTCGCAACCTGCAGCGGAGTCGTAATTACATGCATTGACATCAGTGCAACCGCTGTTCGCGTTAAAATCAAAGAAGAAGACTTGTGAAAACGAGCAGGCACCAAAGATCAAATCAATTGACTCCGGCTGGTTCAACGGAATCTGAAACGTACCTAAATTTTGATTGTCGCCAGGTATTGTTTCCACAAATACGCTCACTATACCAAATGGAGATTGACACGTTGGTTGCGTTTCTTCGAACGTAAATATCGGTTCAACACCAAGATTGATCCACTGACATAAAACGCCGTCAAACTCGAACAGATCCCAACAGTTCACTATAGTTGGTTGTGTTGGCTGCGAACCTGTGTTGATCCACGAGCAACTTGTCGCATCAAACACAAACACATCCCAACAATTCACCGCTAGAGGTTCGAGAGGTTCTACGCCAATGTTTTCCCAAACGCACGTTGTGGTGTTGAAGACAAAATCATCCCAGCAGTTTACAGCAGTTGGCTGTGATGGCTGAGTGCCAGTGTTGATCCATGCGCAGCTCGTCACATCAAACACAAACACATCCCAGCAATTTACCGCTGATGGTTCGAGAGGTTCTACGCCAATGT
>JAIYBR010000214.1 GCA_027488435.1 Flavobacteriales bacterium | reverse complement strand
TATCCTAATGCTATGCGTAACCTAACCTTTCTACTCGCTTTACTAAGTCTTTCAACCTATGCCCAAAAGTCAAATCCACGCAGTCATATACAATTGATGAGTGGGGAAACCATTGAAGGCAAGGAGCTGATTTTTATTTCTCCTTCTAATACAGAGCCGGTATTTCAGCTTGATGGAATTTTATATCCTGCAAAGGATGTCGAATTTTTTAGGAATAAACACGGGTACTTTGCTAACCTTGGGCGAATTGAAGGTTTCGCAAGGCCTTCGTTTGCCATGCGCATCGATAAGGGCAGAACGAACTTGTATCAGCGGGTAGACATTGGCGTCTACGCTGGAGCTGAGCTAATGCCCGGCGCAAATGGTGAAGGACTTTCGGATGGTACATCTTTTCAATTTTATAATGTGGGTGATGAACCACTTCGAAAGGTGGGTTTCAGCAATATGAAAGTAGATTTGGCAGATAACCTGGGAGCTACAGCTCATTTAAAGGATTATCGCAAGTTTAGATTTTTACAGCTGGGACTTATTGGAAGTGGAGCAGGAGTGCTTGCTTCTTCACTTGCGGTTCAGGCCGGACAACCGTTTCAATTCAACCCGATGATGTTGCTTGGTGTGCTATTGTCGGGTAGCAGTCTGTTATTGGAGTCACCGAAAGACGATGCATTGTGGCTGGCGGCTGATGAATACAACCGCGATCGAGGGTATGTAGCTGTCGGGGGTGGCTATTGAGATACTCAGCCCCCTCACACCTCACACCTCATCCCTTACCCCTTCAAACCCTCCGCCCACTTTACAATAATCTCCGACACTTCCTTCCCTTTTTCGAAGGCGGTAAAATGTCCGCTTCCATCAATGACATGGGCGCTGCGGATTCTTTTATGGCTGAAGAGTTTGTCCATCGAACCCAAAATTTGAATGAACGGCACTGGTGGCGGCGTTATATTGTCCCATTCCAATACAGCTCCTACCGAGAAATGGAGGAAATCCTCACCGTTCCCGGATAGCATGTCGTAGAACATTCCTCTTTGTTCTTCGGTTTTGAATCCCATAAACAAGTCGCACAGTTTCGATATGCGCATGACTTGTTTAGCACTCAATGCGCGATGAAGCTTCAATGCACTCAAACTCTTTAGACTTGGGGGGAATTCATGTCGACCGGTGGGCGCAGAAACGAGCACCGCGCCAAGTGGATTGATTTGCTTGGCGATTTCTACGGTTACCATACCACCCATCGAAGAACCGATGATAATGTTATTTTCTGTTTGAATTCTGTGGGCCATCAAGGCGGCGTACTCGCTCAGATTTCGGCTTGAGCCGTGAGCAATCCAGTCCAGATAATGTACGTTTCCATTGGGAAGTTGGAAGTGTTGGAACAAACGTTTGTCAGCTCCCATTCCGGGTATTAGATAGTAGTTGATTCCTTGCATCATGATGATTGTCCTTATTTCAAAGGTCGCATGTTGGTTAGCTTGCCTTCAACATAAAAATGCAAAAATCCGAATCCACAATAATTAGATCATAACAGCGGTGTGTAACGATATTCGTTTAAATTTGAAGCGGTAGACTTTTAACAGGCATTTTTAAGTCTACTCCACTAAACAAACACAAAATCCTGATTCCCTTGGTTAAAAGCTACCTTACCATTGACATTCCATTTAGTCAGTTTTTGACCATTACGGAGATAAAGCATATTCAAGAGCTATCCATCTATTGGAGTCTTGATGGTGTATTTCATGAAACAAACTCCGATAGTCTTGTCCAGAAGTCAGATTTGATTAAGTTCTTGGAAGAGAATCGATGCGATATTATCAGTATTCGATTTTTATGCAACGGCTTTTTCGAAATTGAATCGGATGGCAAAAGCGAAACTGTTATCAGTGTTCATGAACCTGCTATTCTAAATATCGAGGAACGAAATGTAGATTCCATGGAACGTGATGATCTAAAGAGTTCTCTTGCGCAAAATGAGCGCAGGCGCAATGACGAGTTGTTGCGCACCAGGCGCGTAGGATAGCGATATTGGGCTCTTCCTTAATATAGAACCGAAAGGGCCATATACCCGTCTATAAATCGACCGGCACTGCTGAATAGCAAGGGCGCCAAATTGTTGGATCCGATGGTCAACTTCATCACTGAACCTCTCAGCGAAATGAATCCTCCGCCTGAAATACCGCCATATAAACCACCAACACTGGTATTGATTCCAACGTTGAGAATGTTGCCTGCCGAAAGGGTGTAACCAACATTCAACGCGGGAATAGGACTTGCCGATAAGTAATTTCCGAAGCCCTCCACGACGCAAGCGGAAACGGTGTGTCGGGAATAGGGAACTCGGTGTTTTTCTATTTTTTGTGATTGCCATTGCCCACAAATCAAGAGCTTGGTCGGCATACCAATAACATACTCCCCGGCAGACTCCGTAAGTTCAAGTATTTCTGCCAGCGAATCTCCTTCAAAATCACTGCTAATGGAAGGGTTGTAAATTCCTTCGACTTCTGCTCCTTCAAAGCGAAGTATTTTATTGCCGCTGTAGGTTGTGGCGTTCTCATTGAACCGGATGAATCCAAGGTCGATGAGGGCTGCATGCAATTGAATGTGGCTGTTGAGCTCCAGGCTTCCTCCCACGTCGATGCCCCAACCTTTTCCGCAGCCCTTTGTCAATGCATCTTTTACTGAAGTTTCGCCCAAGTCAATGTTCCAATCGTCGCTCATGCTGCCTACCGAAGCTGTATTGATCTCGAGCTGCGTCTCTACCTCAATATATCGACCGTCTGGAGCTGTATAAAACTCAAGTCCCGAATCGCGCGAGTTAAGATTAGCCAGCCCGGTCAAGCGATGTAAGGTTAAGGCCGTTGTTAGTTTTCTACCACCAAGTCGTGTACTGGAAAATTCGTATGCGCCGGTAAAATGATAGTCCATCAAAGAAAGGAAGTTGATGCTCGGCAATAAATTAATGGACTGTGCTTCGAAGCGTTTATTGCCATTTAAAATGAGTGACAGCATATTCCTGTCTAGGGTGAGTTGGAATTCGTTGCGCTGCCTGATTCCAAAACCCGCTTTTATAGTGGAATTGTTTTTTAAAGGAATTCTGATTGCCGTATTGAGCAAATTCAAGTCAGTTCCGAAATAGAGTGTGTTGTACTTTCTGGCTTGGTCTAGTTTTCGGTTGAGATAAGACTGCCCATTGCTGGAGTTTGCGCCTATTTGCTCGATATCATAAAGCGAGAAGAGACTATTTCCTGCACTTGCATTAAAATTAAATAAGTCTAGTTCGAAAAATTTGCAATCATTTCCCAGCATCGATGGAAAATAAGTTGCTGCGGTATTCGACGTGTGCTGGTTTTGAATGGTGTGTAGATTAACCTGCCCAGCAAAATGGAAGGGAATTGTCAAAAACAGCCCTATGACTAGACGATTTATCACAGATTGAAAAAGGAGAGATTTATTTTCAAGTCGACTACCAATTGAACCTTCAGCGAAGCGGATTTATTCGCTACTATAGGATTATTCGGGTTGCTGATGGTGCTGATGTAGTGATGGATGACCATCTTGTCACAGGTCGAAAGGTTGTTGAGCCGCTCCCAAGTCAGCGTTGCAGATGATTCGGATGAAAGAGCATTCAACGGGTTTCCTTCCGAGTCGTTGTTGCTGGGGGCAATTAGCGCAGGACTAACCAATAAGGAATCAACGACTACATTATTTCGAAGGAAATAAGCTTGAAATCTCTGATTAACGGGAAGTGTATTGTCGAAGTAAAGTGTTGCCGTACCTCTTGAATCGGTGTCGTTCGTATCAGCTTCATCCGGTATTTCGATGACAACGCCAACTGTATCAATCGAAGTAAGCGTGTGGCCTTCATTGAGTTCAATCCTAGATATATCAATCAACTTGAAATTCGTCTCAATAAGCAAGGGGGTGTTAGAAATATATAGATTGTTGCCGCCCGGAGTAGAGAAGTTTTCGATGAAAACGTAAACGCTTTCCTGAACATAATTACCGCTGACCGTTTGTGTAAGTGTAGCTGATTGACCGGCTTGGATCTCCTGTTCAAGATTCCAGCGAAGCAGCACATTCGACTCTGAATCCGTGGAAGGACTATTTCTGTAAGTTATTTGTGTGCCAGCACCAATGCTAAAAGGGAAGGGATTGGTAAGGGTAATCTCAAAAGCCAAACTATCGAACCTGACTTCATGAATGATGGCAGGTAAGTCTAACTCATCCGGACCTATGCTTGAGACGGAAAATGCAGGAACGTTTGTCCATACATTGGCCGGTAAACTGAAGTCATCAGGGTCAATGTTCAATTCCAGTTTGATATCCGTAACTTCTCTGATGTCGTCGAAATCGATGGTCGATTTGGCAACTGGAAGCAACCACTCTTGTTCCGGTGCATTTATGTCATCCAGATTATTCGTGAATTTTTGACAACCCACGAATAACAGTATTGTTGATATTGCGGGGAAAAATAATTTCATCTTCGAATTTCGTTCGGGAAACGTAAATTCCCGTGAACTAGTTACAAAAAACTCCCGAGTCGTTAAAACCCGGGAGTGAGTAGTGTCACCGTAGGGAGTCGAACCCCAAACCTCTTGATCCGTAGTCAAGTGCTCTATCCAATTGAGCTACGGTGACATCGTTGTTTCGAAGAGCCCAAAAGCTTTCGGAAACGGGGCGCAAATATACTTCGGCTTTGCACAAATGCAAATGTTTCATTAAATACTATCAGAAAGCCCCTAATGTAGAGGGCTGTCTTCTATCTAATTCTCGGGATTACGCTTTAGGACTAGTTCGCTAAAGTCAAAGTCAGGATTGTCGACGATTACCTTCAGCTCGATGGGTTTTCCATCACTATTCAACACAAAAGTTGCTTTTCCTCTCGGTAACATCATTTGAGTGCTCCAGGTAAGTTCAAAGGTGTCGTAGTGCCAATGCTTGAGCTGTCCTTTGAATAATGCTGTCGGCGCGAAGTCAATTTTTAATCCTCCAAAAGGACTCCGAGGATTATCATCTATGGTAACAATTACATCTCCATACATCTCGCTGCTGTATATCCCGCAATAATTGGCTAAGGCCAACGACATTTTGGTGTTTTTTACCTGCGCTGCAGAATCCGCTTGGAGCGCTTCTTGTGTGCTTGTCAGCTCGTCATCCCGAAACCCTTTGAATAGGCTTATCCAGTCTTTCTTGTCGCCAATCCATTTTCCTTTTTTATCCATTTGCATGAGAAAAGCATCCAGGATTTCATAGGTAAGTGCGCTGGGAACTGAGTTTATGTTATTGGTCAAAATCACAAAACCCAAATTGATTTCCGGAACCAGAACGGTTTTCGAAATCATTCCGTCATAGCCGCCACCATGGCTAACAATTTTGTGTCCGCGATATTCCATAAGCTCCCAACCCAGCCCATAGCCGTTGAAATGGCGTGTTGGCATATTCTCCCGCTGCCAGCGATTCACCGGTTTTGGGGTATTGTTTTCCCACATTTCCCAAGCGCGTTGTTCTTTCCAATAGGTGCGGCCGTTGTAGGTGCCTTTGCCCAATTGCAGCTTCATCCAATTCGTCAGCTCCGCCACAGACGAGTTAATACTTCCGGCAGGACCGATATTGTCCCAATTCACGTAATCGATAGCGATGTTTTTTCCTTTCACTTCATTATGAGGCGATGCGATGTTGGTGCTTTTTGAAGAAGTAATTTTCCCTTGAACGTTGCTATAATCACTCACCGTCGAATTCGAATTGGACATCCCAAGCGGTCGAAAGAAATTTTCAGCAATGAATTGATCCCACGTCATTCCCGATAATCGCTCAACAATGAGCCCTGCGGCGAGATACATAATATTCGAATATCCATACTGCTCTCGGAAGCCAAAGCTTGGCGTTAGAAAACGAGCGCGCTTTACAATTTCTTCCCTCGAATGTGAAGAGCCATACCAAATCAAATCACCACTGAATGTATCGAGTCCGCTGCGGTGACATAGCAAGTCACGAACGGTGAACTCTTCGCTCACATAAGGCGAATAAAGGGTGAAGTAGGGCAGGTGCTTTCGAACTTTATCATCCCACGCAAGCTGGCCTCTGTCGACCAAAATAGCGAGCGCTGCTGCTGTGAATGCTTTGCTGTTACTGGCTATGGCGAAAAGAGTGCTATCTGTTACCGGTTTTTGTGTCAGCGAGCTGCAAACCCCATAACCCTTCGATAAAAGAATCGTATTGTCTTTTACAATTGCTATGGCCATGCCCGGCACATTGAATTGCACTAATGCCGATTCTGCCAACTGATCAATTAGTTGAACAGGGACATTGAACGGGTTACGCTGTGCGAAAATGACTACAGAAGCCAGGGAAAAAATCAGGACGAAAAGAGAATTTTTCATGATACAAACCTACTATTTAACGAGCGGAGTAGAATGGAGCAAATCAATTTCGATGATGTTTTTGTTTGTGTTATTCCTTTATTTCTCCGAATTGTTCTGGCCATTGCTCGTAATTTCTTTGTTATTGTATATTTGACAATAAACCCACTGCGACATGAAGTTCATATCTGTCATTAGCGTATTATGTAGTTTGATTTCCTTGAATGTGAATGCCTTCAATGTGACCTTTCGCCTACAGATGACAGGAGTGAACGGCTTCACAACTCCTGAGGTAAATGGTACTTTCAATAATTGGTGCGGGGCATGTAATCCATTATCTGACTCTGATGGAAATGGCGTTTGGGAAGCAACCATACAACTGCCCGCGGGATATTTTGAGTACAAGTTCGCTGCGGATAATTGGTCACAACAGGAAACATTGCCGGTTGGAGCCAATTGCACAGCCACAACTGGTTCATTTACCAATCGCACGTTGAATGTAAATTCTGATATCGTTTTGCCGGTTGTTTGCTGGGGTTCTTGTAACTCATGTGTCAACTTTAATGTGACATTTCAAGTGAATATGAGTTCTGTGAGTGGCTTTACAACTCCTTATGTGAGCGGAACGTTCAACAGTTGGTGTGGCAACTGTCTTCCGATGAGTGATTCGGATGGAGATCAAGTTTGGACTGCTACAGCAACATTGCAGCCCGGATTATATGAGTATAAGTTTTCTTTTGATAACTGGGCTGGTGCCGAAAGTTTGTTGCCGGGTTCTTCATGTACGATGACCACTGGTAGTTTTACCAACCGTTTTATTAATCTATCTCAAACGCAAACAC
>JAIYBR010000291.1 GCA_027488435.1 Flavobacteriales bacterium | reverse complement strand
CTCAAAAGCTGTGAGGTTATCGTTCAACTCTAACCATATACTCTGGCGTATTTTCGATACGGCTCTTCGAAGTTCCGATTCATCGTAGGATGGATACTGATACTTATTGATGATGAGAGCACCTTCCAATAAGTCTTTATCCTCCGAATTCTTCCAAGCTTTCAACCGGTTGTAAATACCTTCGTATTGTATCGTTGAAATCAAACCCTCTAATCGAGTCTGAAAGAGAGGTCCAAAATCCTGAAGCTCCCAATATTGTTCCAACTGCGGTATTATTGATTCACCGTAGTTTTTCAATTCTGAACTTACTTGCTCAAAGATGCTTTCATCGGGGTCTTCAATAAGAGAAATAAGGGCATTTACTTCGTTGGTGAACATGGTGTAATTGTTTTTCAGTTTTCAGTAGCATCACAAAGCTAGAGGAAGACCTACCCCACCTTTTTTAACGATGTACGACCTTTTACACAAAGGATGTTTCAAAATCGATCTAGCACAGTCCTGATAAGGGTTTCAACACTTCTTAAAGAGTCGCTGTTGAATTCTTTAGTGGCTCTGTTCACCAGAATGGCACAGACCGAAACAGCTCTGTGTCCGAGCATAGATGCCAAGGCGTAAATACCGGCCGACTCCATTTCAAAATTGGTGATTCGCAGTTCATGGTAGCGGAATTGGGCATACTCATCGATTCTGTGTTCCATATTCGATTTCAGTCGAACGGAACGCCCTTGCGGACCATAGAAGCCATTAGCTGTAGCCGTTATTCCATGAATCGCGTCGAATGCAATTCTATCGTGTAAGGGCTGGTCGCATTCAGCTACATAAAAATTCGGGTTTTCACGAAGCCATGGATACTTTTCAGATAAGGCAGTGCGCAACGCTTGTTCGCGCTCTGAATGAACAGCATCGTATGTATTGGGCACGCCGTCTAGAGCAAATGAAAAGACAGATGAAACAAAGCTTCCCACCGGAATGTCGGCATGCATACACCCGCTGGTGCCAATGCGAACAATCTCCAAACTCGTGAGTTTTTCTTTGGGTAATCGTGTTTTATAATCAACGTTAACCGCCGCATCCAGTTCATTTATTACAATATCGATGTTGTCGACACCAATGCCTGAAGAAATCACGGTAATGCGCTTTCCTTTATAAAACCCCGTGTGAATGATAAACTCCCTTCCTGAAATAGAATGCGTCACCTCATCGAATAGTGCCGAAATCTTTGGCACACGCTCGGGGTCTCCTACTATGATGACCTTTTCGGCAATATGCTCTGATGTTATTCCCAGATGATACAAACTTCCTTCGGGACGAAGGATGAGTTCAGAATGGGGAATTACACTTGCTTTATCGCGCAGGGGGGCATTCACTCTTATAAGCCGAATTGAGTAAGGTGGTGATTCAAATGATTGTATTGTAACATTCCCCATTCCTGGGCCGAGAGTCGTCCGAAAAAGGCGTGAAGTCGATTCTCGTACTCCTTTTCTCCAGCCTTTCTGAATTGGTCTATACTCTGAATAAGACGTGTCATTTCTGAGCTTAGCTCATTCGTATTGGTGACAACGAATCCAGGTGCGGTGTAACCATTCTTCTTGTAGACAGAGCGATAGACGTACTGTTTTTTCGCCATTTTTCGAAAGAGATAACTCATGATTGCTCGTTTTCGCGGAGCTAGTCCGAGCGATGCTGATAGCACCAAATTACAGTGCTTAACCATGGCTGTTGCTTTCATCTTCCCCCATTGACCGGGGGTATCTTCCTTCAACTTCGACAAACGGTCAATGACTTCTTTGTACACAGCTTCGTCGAATAAACTTTTCATGGAGGTGAATTAAAATTGACGAGCAAATATGCTTCAGATAAGCGATTACAGGTTTTTTTCGTTTAAAACTTAACATGAAAACGTACCCGAGAAGTACGCTGAAGGACAATGAAAATTGTTATAGGATGTAGAGCGAACAGCCAATAAATTCGCGGCCACTTGATTCAATTTACAATCATGAATGTAGCTGCACCCTATACCCCATCCAATAAAATTCGAATTGTAACAGCTGCCAGTCTCTTCGACGGACACGATGCGGCCATCAACATAATGCGTCGAATCATTCAAAGCACCGGATGCGAGGTTATCCACTTGGGGCACGATCGCAGTGTTGAGGAAGTTGTTGATTGTGCAATTCAGGAAGACGCCCAAGCCATTGCGATGACCTCGTATCAAGGCGGTCACAACGAGTACTTCAAGTACATGAAAGACCTACTGGCACAGAAAGGGGCTTCTCACATTCGCATATTTGGAGGAGGTGGAGGAACCATACTGCCTTCCGAAATTGAGGAGTTGCATGCCTATGGCATAACACGTATCTATCACCCTGATGATGGAAGGGCCATGGGCTTACAGGGCATGATCAACGATTTAGTTCAAAAGTGTGATGTGCCAACCGGGTTGGAAGTAAGTCAACCTGTTGCAGAATTAAGAGTTGCCAATCACACAATTATAGCCCAGTGGATTTCTGCAGCAGAAAATTATCCGGATAAACATTCAGCTGAAATTGAAAAAATTACCATACAAGCCAAAGAGTGCACGACCCCTGTATTGGGTATAACCGGAACAGGAGGCGCCGGTAAATCGTCGATGGTCGACGAGCTTGTGCGACGTTTTCTCCTTGATTTTCCTGAGAAAAACATCGGCATTATTTCAGTCGATCCTTCCAAACGTAAAACAGGCGGCGCATTGCTCGGCGATCGAATTCGAATGAACTCCATCCGAAATTCACGCGTTTACATGCGATCCTTAGCTACTCGTCAGAGCAATTTGGCCTTAAGCAAGCACGTATCTGAAGCCGTTTCTATTTTGAAAGTGGCCGGTTTCGATTTAATTATCCTGGAAACTTCGGGTATCGGACAAAGCGATACGGAAATCATGGACCACAGCGATGTGGCCCTGTACATCATGACACCCGAGTTTGGCGCTGCTACTCAGCTCGAAAAAATTGACATGCTCGATTTTGCAGATGTGGTGGCTATCAACAAGTTTGATAAGCGTGGGGCATTGGATGCTCTTCGGGATGTTCGCAAACAATACAAGCGCAACCACAACTTGTGGGATGCTGAAGATGAAAGCTTGCCTGTTATCGGAACGATTGCGTCACAATTCAATGATCCGGGAACGAATCGTTTGTACGTTAAGCTTATTTCAACGCTGGTCGAAAAAACAGGAGCTCCCCTCGCCTCTTCTTTTGCCATCACAGATGAAATGAGCGAGAAGATTTACATCATACCGCCGAATAGAACGCGTTATTTAAGCGAGATCAGCGAAAACAACCGCAATTATGATAGCTGGGTAACGCAACAATCGGTCATTGCCGATAAGCTCTATAGAATTCAGGGGGCCATTCGTGAGCTCGAAAATAATGGCAATGATTCCGACTCAGCTCTTGCTTCTAAACAATTAAAGGCGACTTTTGACCGTATCAAACTTGATTTTGACCCTCATAATTGGGAGATTATTCAAAGCTGGGAGGCAAAACGGGCACTATACAAGGATGCAGAATATAGCTTCCAGGTGCGTGACAAGAAGATTGTCATTCAAACGCACACCGAAAGCCTTTCGCATAACATGATTCCCAAGGTTGTGACTCCCTCCTATCGCAGCTGGGGAGATATCGTTCATTGGGTATTGCAAGAAAATGTTCCGGGAGAATTCCCCTATACGTCCGGTTTGTATCCGTTTAAACGTGAAGGAGAAGACCCAACGCGCATGTTTGCCGGAGAAGGCGGACCAGAGCGGACCAATCGCCGTTTTCACTACGTTAGCCTGGGTATGCCGGCCAAGCGTTTATCTACGGCATTCGATAGCGTAACACTCTATGGAAACGATCCGGACCATCGTCCGGATATTTATGGAAAAGTAGGTAACAGCGGGGTAAGTATTTGCTGTCTCGACGATGCCAAAAAGCTTTACTCCGGTTTCGACTTAAGCGATCCAAAAACGTCGGTCAGCATGACCATCAATGGTCCTGCGCTTATGCTGCTTGCGTTCTTTATGAATGCCGCAATTGACCAGAACTGCGAGAAGTATATTCGAGAGAATGGACTTGAACAATCTGTTGAATCTATTCTAATTAACAGGTATGAAAAACAAAACGTTAGCCGCCCTTTATATCAGGGAGATTTACCTGAGGGAAACGATGGTTTGGGGTTGATGTTATTGGGGGTTACAGGAGATGAAGTCCTTCCGAAAGAGGTATACGAAAAAATCAAAACCGATACATTACGACAAGTTCGAGGTACCGTTCAGGCCGATATTTTAAAGGAAGATCAGGCTCAAAACACGTGCATATTTTCAACTGAGTTTGCGCTTCGATTGATGGGCGACGTGCAGGAATATTTCATTGAAAAGCAAGTAAGAAACTTCTATTCGGTATCGATTAGCGGTTATCACATAGCGGAGGCAGGCGCCAACCCGATCACACAGCTCGCCTTTACGTTGTCCAATGGATTTACTTACGTTGAGTATTATTTGTCGCGTGGCATGGACATCAATGAGTTTGGGCCAAACCTTTCGTTTTTCTTCAGCAACGGTATTGATCCGGAGTACGCCGTTATTGGCCGTGTTGCTCGTCGTATCTGGTCGAAGGCTCTTGCCAAGAAATACGGTGCCAACGCGAGGGCTCAGATGTTGAAGTATCACATCCAAACCAGTGGTCGCTCGTTGCATGCCCAGGAGATTGACTTTAATGATATACGTACTACTCTTCAAGCGTTGTATGCGATTTATGACAATTGTAATTCTCTGCATACAAATGCCTATGATGAAGCGATAACTACGCCTACGGAAGAAAGTGTTCGCAGAGCCATGGCTATTCAGCTCATCATCAATAGAGAGTTGGGATTAGCGAAAAATGAGAATCCGCTTCAGGGCTCGTTTATCATCGAAGAATTAACCGATTTAGTGGAGGAGGCCGTTCTGAGTGAATTCGATCGCATTACAGAACGCGGCGGTGTGTTGGGGGCGATGGAAACGATGTATCAGCGCAGCAAGATTCAGGAGGAGAGCCTTTATTACGAAACATTAAAACACACCGGGGAATATCCAATAATCGGAGTGAACACATTTTTGTCATCCAAGGGCTCCCCTACTATTCTTCCGAAAGAAGTTATTCGAGCAACCGAGCAAGAGAAGCAATATCAGATCGATATGCTATCCCATTTGCATAAGTCGGCACAGAATAAGAGTTCTGAATCACTGAGGCTGCTGCAACATGCGGCTATTCAAAATAGAAATATGTTCAGTGAACTGATGGAAGCCGTTAAATACTGCTCCTTAGGTCAACTCACAAAAGCAATGTTTGAGGTGGGAGGGCAGTATAGAAGAAATATGTAGCACTTCGAATGCAACTAATGGCCCGTTTGATTTGTTTTCATATTCAAATGCGGCAACCCAAGCTGTTGCGATGTATAATTGTTTTTTTAGCGAAATGAATGTTTGTGATTAACCTCCGTTGTGATATCAGGCATATATTCTGGCTTCCCTTTATCTTATTGGGGTTGGAGTCAAACGCTGCCCATATAGTTGGAGGAGAGCTCTATTACGACTATCTGGCAAACAATCAATACCTGATCACATTAGTTGTCTATCGTGATTGTCAATCCACAACCCAGTTTGACCAAAGTGCAGCACTGGGGATTTTTCGAACTTCCAACGGAAGTTTTTACGACAATTATGAAATGAGTTTGGCTAATGCGGTTGTTTCGGAGATGCCTCCTGTGCTTGAAAACCCGTGTAATCTGCTACCCGAACAAATTTGCATCGAACAAGCCATCTACACTATTACTGTTACGTTGCCGCCATTAGCCGGAGGCTATACACTCGCCTATCAGCGCTGTTGCCGCCCAAATGGTATCGACAATCTCCTATTTAATCAGCAGGGAAGCACGCTCACTACCACAATTCCCGGCACTGCACTCATACCCGGGCAACAGAATAGTTCAGCCCGATTCACCGACTTGCCTCCATTATCAGTTTGTCTGGGTTCTGCTTTTTACTTCGATCATGGAGCTACAGACCCTGATGGAGACCAACTAGTTTATTCATTTTGTAATCCCCTGAATGGAGCAACGGCCGATGCACCAATGCCCAATCCACCGGCTGGTCCAC
Source organism: Flavobacteriales bacterium (assembly GCA_027488435.1). GTDB lineage: Bacteria > Bacteroidota > Bacteroidia > Flavobacteriales_D > Sanyastnellaceae > JAIBBG01. The sequence goes on along the minus strand of JAIYBR010000291.1, from coordinate 4,157 downwards.
CCTACTCATCCATTGCATGGGCCAATGGGTTTAGTGCTACCAATCCTATTACCAGTTCACCCCAATTTTCCATAGATCCTCAAACCGGCTACATAACAGGCACACCTTCACAACTTGGAGTCTTCGTAATTTCTGTTTGTGTGAGCGAATTCCGAAACGGTGTATTAATCAACACCATTAGCCGCGATTTTCAATATCAGGTAAATTTTTGTGAGTCAAGTCAAGCCGATTTTCCCACGTTGGAAAACTCATCGTATGAAACATGCACTGGATTGGAGGTATTCTTTGAAAACACAAGTACTGCTTCGTCAAACACCTTCTACCATTGGGATTTTGGTATTCAAGGAACATTTGCCGACACATCGAACTTGGCGGAGCCTTCCTTTACCTTTCCCGGTGCCGGCACCTATTTTATAACGCTCACGACCAACCCTGGTTGGCCATGCGAAGACCAAGTCATGCATGAGTATATCATCTACCCTGCTGTATTACCAGCAATTTCCGTGGTGGGATACGAGTGTATTGGCCAGGAAGACACCTACGACTTTATGGTTACGGGATCATTTTCGAATGCGGCAAACGTGAGCTGGAACTTTGGCAGCGGATCTACTCCGTTAACATCATCCAATGCGAGCCCTATGAATATTTCCTTTCCTCAGTCAGTTCAAAATTGGAACATTTCTGTTCAAGTAGAGGAAAATGGGTGTATTGGAAATGATACGGAAACCATTAGCAATCCCGCAGATCCTAATGTGTCGATAAGTGCGCAAAACATCTTTTGCACCGGATTGGCCTATAATTTCTCAGCAGAATCTTCGAATGAGATGGTCCTTGAATGGGATTTTGGTGGACAAGGAACCGCAGATATCGATGACATTCTTAATCCGGTTTACAATTACAATTCGCCGGGAGAATATGAGGTGATGTTGATTGCCTCTGCCCCCAACACCTGCAACGACACTGCGTTCACTTCCATATTCGTGGCAGCTAGTCCACAACCGTATTTCGATGCCGGTGACCCGCAATGTCTATTAACAAACAGCTTCAGCTTTGAGGCTATCGGAGCAAGTTCCTTTAGCCCAATCTACTCATGGGATTTTGGTCCTTTTGCGAATATCGCCTCTAGCACGGATGAACTACCCCAAAACATTTCGTTTACTACAGTTGGAAACCATCTGATTACGCTGACACTTACCGAGAATGGCTGTTCTTCCAGTTACGTGGACTCTGTAACTGTAGCTCAGAACATTCTGCCGGAATTCAGCATTGAAAATGCTACCGGATGTCCTGGATTGATTGCACAATTCGTAGCAAATAGCGACTCTGAAGTACCGGTCAATTATCGGTGGGATTTCGGTAATGGTAGCGTGTCAACACAAGGTAGTACAAGTCATACATATGAGCTGCCCGGAACATATTCTGTTACAATTACAGCCTCAACCAATGTGGGATGCTACGACAGCCTGACTGTTACATTTCCTGATGCGGTGATAATCTACCCTAATCCGGACCCTAGTTTTACCATTGATCCTCAGGTCGTTGAAATTACAAATGCAGAAACCCAAATAGACAGTTATTCGGAAGATGGTTCATGTATGTATTACATGAGCGATGGTGGCCAATCTGACAGTTGTGATTTTCATTATAGTTGGACAGAAGCAGGCACACATACCATTACGCATGTGGTAACTAGTCCTCAGGGTTGCACAGCCACAGCTACGGGTGAAGTTTCGATTCAAGGATTCACCTTTTATGCCCCTACATCATTTTCTCCGAATGACGATGGCATTAACGACTTCTGGCAACCTAAAACTACCGGAATTTCCTCATTTAACATCAGCATATACAATCGTTGGGGGGATCTAGTATACTCCTCTTCTGATGTTGATAGGCCTTGGATGGGGCAAGTAGGCGAAGGACAATATTATGCTCCGAATGGGATTTACTATTACCGAGTTCTGTTGGAAGATCTTTTGTCTCAGAAGCATGAATATCAAGGAAGTTTTACCATTATTCGGTAAAAACAAACATTTCATTGATTTTTCTTTACCGATTAGTACAAAAAATTTGTGCATATGGTCGAACGTAATATATTTGACTGATAACTACGAATAATTCAACCGACTAAACTCGACTACTTATGAATGAGGGTTACAAAGAAGATGTATTTTCTACATCTGTTCGTGCAGGTAAACGAACCTATTTTTTTGATGTAAAAGCTACCAGAGGAAACGATCTGTTTATGACTATTACCGAGAGCAAGCGCGTTGGTCATGAAAACGATGGTCCGGTTCATTATGAAAAGCACAAGATATTTCTGTACAAAGAGGATTTCGATGGGTTTACAGAAGGCTTGCAACGGGCAATCGACCATATTCGCGGTCTGCAAGGCACAGGTGCCTATCGCTCAGCAGATAGCAATCGCCTACAGGCTCGCGAGCTTGGGGAAAACGAAATGTCAGATGGGTCGAACCATTCAGCCGACTTTAATTTTGACGACTTGGGTCAAGATCATTAATTGGTTGACATCTTTAGGGCATTGCGTTATCAAGCCCACTTGATAGTGCAGGTAGGTTGTAGCCGGTCGAGCAACGTTGATTCATATTTTTCGATAGTTAAAACGTCTTGAAAAGTAGCCGTCTTCAGTTATGAAGTCGGCTCTTTTGTTTTATAACATTGCATGACTATGTCTACAGTCAAGGGAAAGCTCTATCTCATACCTAACACACTCGGAAGTAACGCCGACAAATACGCAACCGTTCAGCTAAAGGCCACTATTGAGCGACTGAATGTTTTTATCGTGGAAGAAATTAGAAGTGCACGCCGGTTAATACGTCAATTGGGTGTCATGAAACCAATGGAGGAAATCGACTTTAGAATGTTGAATGAACACACTCCGCGGCAAGACTTTTCCCTGCTCATAGAACCATTGTTGAATGGTCATGATGTAGGGTTAGTCAGTGAAGCCGGTGTTCCATGTGTTGCAGATCCGGGAAGTCAGGTTGTTGAACTAGCGCATGATGCGGGTATTAAAGTTGAACCATTGGTTGGTCCATCATCCATTTTGCTGGCGCTCATGGCAAGCGGACTCAATGGTCAGCGATTTACATTTAATGGGTATTTACCGCGCGAAAGAGCAGAGAGAATCAAGAAACTTAAACAGATTGAGCAACTTGCCAAGTCAGGCACAACTCAATTATTCATGGACGCACCCTATCGAAATAATCAAGTGCTGGATGATGTGTTAGCGAATTGCCAATCGTCGGGCAAGCTTTGTATCGCATCCAATATCACGTGCGACAACGAGCGTATCAACACAAAAACACTGGCAGAATGGGCAAACAGGAAACCGGATTTGAATAAGATGCCGGTAATGTTTGTTTTCGGTTTTTGATTAGGGAGTAATCTGTTTTCAGACGTCAAATACCGACCACCACACCCATCGAACAGAACTTCTCCTGGCGCAATTCTGATCTTTTCTTCGGATCAAGTTTCATGAGCTCAGCGAGTTCCGATTTAATGACCTCCTTCACATTCTTGAATGCTCCTTCCGGATTGGTGTGAGCGCCTCCCATTGGTTCGCGAATAATGCCATCAATGAGTTTGTTTGCATGCATGTCTTCTGCTGTCAATTTGAGTGCTTTGGCAGCGGTTACCTTGTGGTCCCATGATCGCCATAGAATTGAAGAACAAGATTCCGGAGATATTACTGAATACCACGTGTTTTCGAGCATCATTACCCGATCACCAATACCTATTCCCAACGCCCCGCCTGATGCTCCTTCGCCAATTATAATGCAGATAACGGGTACCTGTAACTTCATCATCTCAAACAGGTTTCGGGCAATCGCCTCGCCCTGTCCACGCTCTTCTGCCTCAAGTCCGGGAAATGCTCCAGGCGTATCAATAAAGGTTACGATAGGTTTATTGAACTTCTCTGCCAACTTCATCAATCGCAATGCTTTGCGATAACCTTCGGGGTTGGCCATTCCGAAATTGCGGTATTGACGGAGTTTTGTTGTATTGCCTTTTTGCTGACCGATGAACATGACGCTCATGTCATCGATAAAACCAAACCCGCCTATCATGGCCTTGTCATCTTTCACCGTGCGATCACCATGAAGCTCTATCCAGTTGTTACCGGAGATATATTCAAT
>JAIYBR010000140.1 GCA_027488435.1 Flavobacteriales bacterium | reverse complement strand
CAGAAACTCAAGGGTTAACCGGCGAGCTTGTGATGCGCGAAACACCTGTTCAAGTGCCCGACGGAGAGCCTTTTTCGAAACAGAAAGTCGATGATTATGTGAAGGAGTTATACCTCGCTAACGGCGATTTTCGATGGGAGCAGGCAGATTTTAAAATGCTTTGGAGCGCTGTTCAATACGGAGATCAAACCGTGGCCATCGGCTATCAGCCGGCTGGTTATGTCGGTTTGGAGAATTCGATTTCTAATATTCGAATTCAGCAAGGTGTCTGGAAGGAAGTACACGACGCATTGATTGAATTCATTCAGCGCGAGCTGAATCAGCGTGGCCTCGAATCAGCGTGGCGGTCTATACTGGTAGAAGACGATCCAATCTTGCCGATTCTTACACTCAAAGTTAAAGATTGCAACGTGCTTACTGCTATCCGTAATTTGAAGAACGTACGCTATATAGAGCCACTGGATTATGCTCATGCCGATTTGCAGAGCGAAGGGCGTTCAACATCCGGTTGCTCAGTAAGCACTTTTGCATTGAATGCTGCTGACTACACATCTACGACTCCCAATGCAATTCTGCCTTGGAACTTTGCTCTGATGAATATTCCTTCTGCCTGGAGCACAGCACAAGGGCAGGGCATTACCATCGGTGTTATTGATGCCGGTCTTAGCTCTTCACAATCGTTGTTGGGTTCAGATTTTAACAATGGCGATAGTAACGTGGGTCGCTCTGTAACGACAGACTATACATTCGGCAGCAGCGCCTATTCGAGCTGTTCGCATGGCACCGCCATGAGTGGCTTGGCAACCGGAGCACGCAACAACATGGGAGCAACCACAGGTGTTGCCTACAAAGCGAATCTGCATTTCATTCGTGGTTGTGAAGACGTCGTTCTTGATCGTTCTGTGGAACGCACGGGATTGAAGAATGCATTGGTGAAAATGGGAAACAGAGCTGATGTGAAAGTGATAAGCATGTCTATCGGAACACCTTTCTACAGCAGTGTTATTGAAGACGGGGTAAACTACGCATGGGGCGCGGGCAAAATGATGATGGCCGCAGCAGGGACCTCCTACAGCTGGACTAGTTGGTGGGGAGTTGTTTATCCGGCCGCGCATTCTCGATGTGTTGCCATTACCGGAGTGAAGGAGAACTTTGGCACATGCGCTTCTTGCCACGATGGTTCGCAAGTTGATTTTACGATGACTATGGAACGCTCTGCCAATAGCTCACGCAATACACTTTCGTTGAATACTTCCGGGAATGCGGCTAAATATATTGGTGGAAGCTCGAGCGCAACGGCGATGGCCTCTGGAGTTGCGGCCATGGTGTGGTCGGTGAATCCGAATTTCACGCGTGAACAGGTCTACAATCATTTGCTCACCACATCGCAGTACTATCCCAATCCGAATGGAAGCCGCGGTTATGGAAACTTGAATGCAGGCGCTGCTGTAAGCGCTGCTCAAGCCGGTGTTTAAGAAAGATTAGTGACGATCGAAATCGACGGTTATGTGCTCACTGGTAGGCACTGCCTGGCAGGTGAGCACATAGCCCGATTCGACTTCACCCGGTTCCAGAGCATAGTTCACTTTCATCGTGGCTGAGCCTTCCGAGACGTGGGCTCGGCAGGTACAACACATTCCTCCCTTGCAACTGAATGGAATGTCCATGCCGCTGGTTTGAGCCGCATCGAGAATGGCGGTGCCGTCCATCGGCATGAAGAAGTTATTCTCCTGACCATCGAAAACGACCGTTACCGCGCAACGTTTTCCCGATTCAACAGAAGGTTCTGTCGGCTTTTCCGCATTGCCACCTGCTGTCGGATTGGGCGTTCCGAATAACTCGAAGTGAATATTGTCTTCTGCAATTCCCCGCTCGATTGAGAATTCTTTTACCAGACGAATCAGCGGTTCAGGTCCGCAAACGAAAACTTCATCGATGGTGTCCATTTGAATGAAGCCTTTTGCGAAGCCTTCAAGCTTAGCCCTGTCTATTCTTCCTGAATACAGATCCACGTCATTCGGTTCAGCACTGAGTACATGAAACACGCGGAATCGACCCAAATAGCGGTCTTTCAAGTCTTCGAGTTGCTCGCGAAATATGATGGATTGGAAATAGCGATTTCCGAAAAGCAGAATGACTTCACTTTCCTGCTCTGCGGCCAATACACTTTTCGCAATAGAGAAAACGGGTGTGATGCCGCTTCCGGCTGCTACCAGAAGATATTTTTTCTTCTGTTCGTTTGATATTTCAGTACCGAACGTTCCCATGGGCGTCATGACTTGCATCGAATGCCCTTTTTGCAATTCACGATTGGCCCAGGTGGAAAATTTGCCATGAGGAACCTCTTTGATGGCAACACGCAGTTCGGGTTCATATACGCCGCTACAAATAGAGTAGGAGCGACGAATGTCTTCGCCATCGATGGTTTCGCGCAGTGTCAAGTATTGGCCTTGTCGGAATTGGTAGTTTTCCTTCAGTTCGTCGGGAACGTCGAAGGCAATCGATACGCAATCTTTGGTTTCGCGCCGAACATCGCTAACTGTAAGCGGGTGAAATTTGGGTCTCATGATTTTTCTGGTGCGCGCAAAAATAGATGCGATGTTGATTTGAATTTACCTTAATCTTGTGCATTCTTAAGAAATGTCAGTTATGGAAAATCAAGCATTGCTCGAACGTTTTCAGAACTATGTGGATGCTGAAAACAAGATTGAGGCGAAAGATTGGATGCCCGATGGCTATCGTAAAACACTCGTTCGTCAGATTGCACAGCACGCGCACAGTGAGGTGGTGGGTATGTTGCCTGAAGGCAATTGGATTTCGCGAGCTCCGTCTTTGCGCAGGAAAGCTATTTTGATTTCGAAAGTGCAGGATGAAGCCGGTCACGGTCTTTACCTCTACAGTGCTTGCGAAACGTTGGGAGTTGAACGCGATGCGCTCATAGAGGAGTTGCTGAGTGGCAAAGCCAAGTATTCGTCGATCTTCAATTATCCGACTGTTTCCTGGGCCGATATTGGAGCCATTGGCTGGTTGGTCGATGGAGCTGCTATCGTGAATCAGGTTTCGCTGCAGCGCACAAGTTATGGCCCATACAGCCGCGCCATGGTTCGAATTTGTAAGGAGGAAAGTTTCCACCAGCGCCAGGGCTATGAAATCATGATTGCTCTTGCAAAGAATGGAAATGAAGCTCAGAAGAGAATGGCTCAGGAAGCGTTTAACCGCTGGTGGTGGCCATCGCTCATGATGTTTGGACCGAGCGATTCTGCCTCGGCTCACAGCGGCCAAAATATGGCGTGGAAAATCAAGCGCCACAGCAATGATGAGTTGCGTCAGAAGTTTGTAGATATGACCGTTCCTCAAGCTGAATATTTGGGTTTGACCATTCCAGACAAAGATTTAAAATGGAATGAGTCGACCGGTCATTATGACTTTGGAGAAATAGACTGGACCGAATTCAATGAAGTGGTAAAGGGCAATGGACCATGCAACAAGCAACGCTTGCAAACGCGCAATAAAGCACATGAAGAGGGCGCTTGGGTTCGGGAAGCTGCTATGGCATACGCCCGCAAGCAAGAGGAAAGACAGGCGGTAAGTGCCGCATAATTGATAATATTTTAAGTGATGAGTAATTCGAATTGGCCTTTGTGGGAAATTTTTATTCGCAGTAAAAACGGTTTGGCGCACAAGCATGCCGGTAGTTTGCACGCAGCTGATGCCAAGATGGCCATTGAAAATGCACGAGATGTGTACACACGCCGCATGGAAGGTGTAAGCATTTGGGTCGTTCGAAGCTCTGATATTGTCGCTTCATCGCCTGCCGACAAGGACTTTTTGTATGAGCCTGCGAACGACAAGGTCTATCGTCATCCGACCTTCTATGAAATTCCGCCCGAAGTAGGGCACATGTGATGTTGAATATTATATTGAATGAAGTTGATGAGTAATCAGGTCTATAATACTTATTTGTTGCGATTAGCCGACGACACTCTCATATTGGGACAGCGTCTCAGTGAGTGGTGTGGTCATGGGCCAATACTAGAGGAGGATATTGCATTGTCGAATATCGCGCTTGATTATATCGGACAATCAACGAATGTATATAAGCAGCTCGCTTCATTGGTCAATGATGGAAGGGATGAAGACGCGATAGCTCTTACGCGAATGGAATCGGAATATGTCAATGCGTTGATGATGGAACTTCCAAATGGAGACTATGGAACTACCATTGCACGCCAGTATTATTATAGTTCTTTTTATTTGCTGTATCTTGAACAGCTGAAGAATAGCTCTGATCATTTTCTTGCCGGGTTTGCTGAAAAGTCAATTAAAGAAGTGAAATATCACTTACAGCATGCGACTGATTGGATTCTTCGCTTAGGCGATGGAACTCCTGAAAGCCACAGCCGCATGCAGCATGCGGTGAATGGTCTGTGGCCTTATCTCGGTGAATTATTTCACGATGATGAGACGGATATGGAGGCAGTCAAGGAAGGCTGGGGTGTATCGCGAGAAGCATTGAAAACCGCCTGGACTAATCGTGTGAATGCTGTTTTTGCGGAGGCAGGTCTTACTGTCCCTTCTGAAGCGTGGTATCATAGCGGTGGTCGCAAAGGCAGTCATACAGAGCATATGGGTTTTTTGCTTGCTGAGATGCAGTTCTTGCAGCGAGCGTTTCCCGGGGCCAAATGGTAATATGCAAAATGAACTGACAACACACGACATATGGAGCTGGCTTTCTGAAGTCAGTGATCCGGAAATTCCTGTATTGAATGTTGTAGAGTTGGGAATAGTCAGGGATGTTTCTATTTCGAATGACATCGTGCACGTCGTTATAACACCGACTTACAGCGGTTGTCCGGCTATGCGTACCATTGAGGAGGATATTGTTGAAGTATTAGAGGAGTTTGGTGTCAAGAATCACGAGGTAACCACAGTTCTATTTCCTGCCTGGACAACCGATTGGATGACCGATGAGGCGCGCGAAAAATTGCGCATGGAAGGAATCGCCCCGCCACAAAAGGGTAGCGCCGATAAGGGCCTGCTGATGGGACGATTGCGCGACGTGAAGTGTCCGCGTTGTGGGTCTACTCAAACCAGTATGATATCTCAGTTTGGATCGACTGCTTGCAAGGCGCTATATCGTTGCGCAGATTGTCTGGAGCCTTTCGATTATTTCAAATGTATTTAATGCAAAAAGGCCCCGAAGGGCCT
>JAIYBR010000208.1 GCA_027488435.1 Flavobacteriales bacterium | reverse complement strand
CGGCTTGCGCCATGAAATGAAATTGCTGCCAATCATTTTTGTATCTGCCTACAGCTCTGCCTGTCAGCGATTTTGAGTTTTCGTCTTTATAGCCGCTATTTGCTGCCGACGTGCCGTAAGGATTCACCTTCTTGGTTTGATGAACGTTGAGTGTAATGAAGTGGTCGAAATGACGTCCCCATTTACCCGCATGACTCATGGCGCCTACCCAACGCTCCCGGTTCAGCGAAGCATTGTTTAGTAAGGAGAAGGGCACGGCTTGCTGCGGAAATGTATCTACCTGCGTTTTGTTCAGCGCTCCTGGAAGTCCCCAGTTTCCTCTGTAATAAGTTCCCCAGAGAGAAAGTCGTTGATTTGGTTTTAACTGTTGATGAAAGTAAATAGAAACCTGTTGTTTGCGGTTAAATTCTTGTTCGCGATATCCAGCATAGTCTTGCCAGTTGTGCGATACGCGCAATTGACTTTTGCTGAATCCGACAGTCGCTTTTGAATTCCAGCGGTAGCCACCAAATGAAGCGGACTGAAATCCGCTTTGCACCTGTACTTTTCCTGAGTCGATGGCGGTGCTTTTCAATAATAACACCCCGCCATTACCGCTTCCATACATACTGCCTGCCGGGCCTTTGATCACTTCAATCGATTCGATATCCGCTGCATCAATCAGCTCGAGTGGCGTTTGACCATCGGCACCTGTGAGAGGAATTCCATCGAGATACATCTTGACATTGCGCACGGCAAATGGCGAGCGTAAACTGCTGCCGCGAATGTTCAGGCGGTGGCTTCCGCCGTATCCGCGCGATTCCATTGTCACGCCGGCGATAGTGTTGAGTGCAGGTTGCAGCGACGACTGGTCGGTATTTTCAAGAAGACGCTTGTCGACGTAGCCAATGGTGGCAGGAATGCACTCAATTGCGCGTTGTTTACCGTACGCTTCAAGTTTCACTTCGGGCAAAACATAGGGAACGTTTCCGATCACATAGCTGCCACTTTCAGCAGGTTGAGGTAATAGCCCAATCATGATGTTGCGTCGGGAATTGCACTGAACTCCTGTGAGTGAAATATCGATGGTATCACCTTCAGCACGAATGATGCGCATGAAGTTCGATTCACCTTTCAAATCAATCGAGAAATTGCCTTCTCCATCGGTGAATGACGATGGCCAGTTCACATCCATTACCCCGCGTTTTGGTTCAATGGCAGTGATATACAATTGCGCATTGCCTACAACTGCTTGATTGCTTTCCATTCGGATGCTGCCGCTGAATACGCAGCGAGCCGGGCCCTGAGGAAAGAGCTTCAAAGCTGAAATCATCAAAAACCCTGTAATGAAAATGTGTCGCATAGATTTAATTCTCGTGTTGAAGTGTCAATACTTTTGAACGCACATAATCGGCAGCGTTCTCCGCATTCATGTTTTCCAATTCGCGCGCGTCAATTCGTTTTCCAATACGAACTTCAATCGTTCCGGGTTGAATCATGAATGAGTTTCGCGGAAGGATGGTGTCGGCATTTACAACAGCCATTGGCTGAATGTCGATGTTGCCTTCTTTCGCGATGATGAAAGTACCACGTTTGAAAACAGCCGTTTTACCATCGCGTGAGCGGGTGCCTTCCGGAAAGGTGATGACGTTTTTTCCTTTATTAATGAGAGCTGCGGCTTTGCGCATGCTATGCATTGCTTTCTCATGATTTTTACGATCTATGAAAATATGACCGATGAGGTACATGTATTGACCGAGTATAGGTACTTTCTTTAATTCCTTTTTGCCTATGTAAAAAAGGCCAAGAGGAATGGCCCGGGCAATGGCTACAACATCTAGGTGCGAAACGTGATTGGAAACATAAATGCAAGGCTTCTTCATGTCGAGATTTTCCAAGCCTGTCACTTTCAATTTGACGCGCGCAATGAAGAGCACAGGCGGACAGAATAAATAACGCCCTTCGAAATAATGAACCCACTGACCATTCCAGGTGATGAGCATGAGCACCATGCCGATGGTTCCGCTGATGCCGGTCCAAATTATTATAAGTGTGATTTGAAGAATGGCAAAAGCCGAGCGCAGAACTTTCATATCTGCGGCAATTTGCGAAGGAATATTTCAAACTAGCGCATGAGTGCCGAAGTTTTGGCCCTTGTTAAGTAATAAGAGTCATAACATGCTCGGTTCAATCATGATTTCACTCATTCAGGTCTGAAGCCTGCTCCGATAGTTTCGCCTTGTCACAAACAAATGTGTTCTGAAACTTCCAATTGCCATACAATCACTCATTGCAGAAGTCGGTGATTTGACTTCTTTCTCAACTCGTTTTTTTCGCGAGTTAAGACCGCGTCAAATGGAATGGTCCGAATGGCTGAATCAGTGTTTCAGAATAGGCAACCTCACACTTCCCTTGGTTGCCATCACCGGTTTCATAATGGGTTTGGTGATCACTATTCAATCGTATCCATCGATGGCTGCATTTGGCGCAGAATCTTGGCTTCCTTCAGTTGTGTCTGTTTCGCTGGTGCGTGAAATTGTGCCGGTAATAACCGCTCTTATTTGTGCGGGTAAAATTGGATCGGGTATAGGCGCAGAGTTGGGGTCGATGCAAGTGACGGAGCAGATAGACGCTATGGAAGTCAGTGGAACGAATCCATACAATTATTTGGTAGTTACGCGTGTAATGGCCAGCACATTGATGGTTCCCATGCTCGTTGTGATCAGTGATGCCATTGCCTTGTATGGAGCTTTTTTGGGCGTAAACATGAAGCAGGATGTAAGCTTCAGTTTATACACGCATCAAATCTTTCAGAAGCTCACGTTCAACGATGTGTTGCCTTCCATCTTCAAGTCATTCTTTTTTGGTTTTGCTATCGGAGCTATCGGTTGCTTTAAAGGCTTCATGACGCGCAATGGCACCCAAGGCGTAGGAGCGTCTGCAAATTCAGCGGTAGTGATTTCAACTTTTGTTGTATTCCTGATTGATTTGGTAGCCGCTCAGTTGGCCGATATTTTCAGTATTACATGAATAGTCCTTCTCAACATATTGTAGAGATACGTGATCTGTCGATTTCCTTTGGCGATAACCATGTGCTGAAATCATTTTCGATGAAAGTAGGAGAGGGCGAGAACATTGTGGTTCTTGGAAAGTCAGGTTCGGGGAAGTCTGTCCTTATTAAATGCATCATCCGTCTGTTACAGGCCGATTCAGGGAGTATTCGAGTAATGGGAGAGGAAGTGTGCAATATGGATACGCGAGAGCTCGACAAGCTACGAGCAAGTATCGGCTTTTTGTTTCAAAGCAATGCCTTGTACGATTCGATGACGGTTCGTGAGAACCTGGAGTTTCCGCTCAGACGGCATCGAAGAAATTTATCGCAGATCGAAAGAGAAGCACTCGTGATGGAGGCATTGGACGACGTCGCCTTGCCACATACAATTAACTATATGCCCGAGGAGCTTTCGGGTGGTATGAAGAAACGCATTGCACTTGCGCGAGCATTGATGCTGAAGCCTCGCATCATCTTGTATGACGAGCCTACAACCGGGCTTGACCCAATTACAGCCCGCGAGATAAGCGCATTGATTGTTCGCATTCAACAGCGATATGGTACCTCATCCATTATCATTTCACACGATATGAATTGTGTGCGAGCAACTGCCAATCGGGTTGTATTGCTCATTGACGGAAAGTCATATTGCGAGGGAAGTACAGTGGAATTGGCGAAATCGAAAGACGAACAAGTGCGTGGCTTTTTTGAACAGACCATATGAAGACATTACAACATATGCGGCTTGGAGCTTTGGTGCTGGTGGCCTCTATGCTACTCATTGCCGGACTTTACTTCGTGGGACAACAGCAGAATTTATTCAGTTCGAACGCCACGTTGTATGCACACTTTCATGATATTGATGGTTTGATGCCTGGCAATAATGTTCGATTCAACGGATATAGTCTTGGACGTGTAGTTGAAATTTCGCCTTACAATGACTCACTTATTCAGGTCGTGTTTACAATAGATCAAGATTGGCTAAAGTTTATATCTGTAAACGCTCAGGCAAGTTTGGGAACGGATGGCTTACTCGGAAATAAATTGCTCGAGATTGATCCAGGTTTTCCATTCGAACGCTCGATAGGCAATGGTGATACAATCGCGGTGAGGCGGCAACCCGATATGGATGCTGCTATGCGAACGCTCAATGCGTCAAATAATAATCTGTTGTCGATATCGTCTGATTTGAAGAATATTTCCAGGCGGCTGTCCAACGAAAATTCATTGTTACAACTTTTATCAGACACAAGTTTGTCGGATAATGTGCGAGGTGCTGTCGTAAATCTGGAGATAACTTCTGCTCACACCGCGACTATTACAGGCGATTTGCAAGCTTTGGTTGGTGATGTACGGATGGGCAGGGGAAATCTGGGAGCCATAATATCGGACACTTCGTTATACTCGCATATTCGACAAACCATTGTAAACATTGAATCCATCAGCGATACACTCGCTGTTGTGAGCGGTGATTTTAAGTTGCTTTCGCAAAGAGCAACACGCGGAAAGGGAAATGTGGCGACCTTTATAACAGACACTACTTTCGTAGGGAATTTAAATGCTGCTGTTAATGAAATCCGCGTATCAGCAAAGTCGGCTGATGAGACAATGAATTTGCTAGGACAATCTAGGTTGCTGAAACGGTATAAAAAGAGACAGTTAAAATCAGAAAAAGAACATTGAAATTACATAATTACGTACTGACTGAAATTGTCATAAAAGTTCAACATATCATTGAAATTGAGTGAGTTTAATGTAAATGCATAGCGATATATTGTTATTTAAACCTGTCTTTTGGCATCATGAAGTGGAACGATAAATATTATCTCGAAGAGTTGGGGAAGAACATTGCAAAGAAGCGAAAGGAAGGAGGTATGTCCCAGTCCGATCTTGCCTACAAGATTGGTATGGAAGTGCCGAACCTATCGGTGATTGAAAATGGTAAGTCCAATCCGCAGGCTTTAACCCTGTTAAAAATTGCAGCAGCACTAAATGTACATCTAAAGGAAATTTTACCGGTGCCAAATGATCCGGCTTTCATTTTGAAAGAAGCTCCGGTGTACACCCCTCGAAAGCATGATCGTTAGGATCATGCTTTCTTTTTTTCTTTTACTTATGTAGTTTTTCTGGAAATGACTTTCTTGGCGGCAGTAATGATATTCTCCGCCTCAAGTCCGTATTTCTTCATGAGTTGTTCGGGAGTGCCGCTTTCACCAAAGCTATCATTTACACCTACAAATTCGATAGGAGTTGGACAATGTTGTGAAAGAACCAGAGCAATCATGCTACCCATACCTCCTATGATTTGATGCTCCTCAGCAGTTACAACGGCTCCAGTTTTGCGCGCTGATTCAATTACTGCTTGTATATCGAGAGGTTTAATCGTGTGTATGTTGATGAGGTCTACTGATATTCCTTCTGCCTCCAACGCTTTCGCTGCTTCTACCGCTTTCCAAACCAGATGTCCGGTTGCGAATATACTCACATGGTTTCCTGAGTGCATATGCCACGCTTTTCCTATCTCAAATTTCTGATCAGATGTGGTAAACATTGGAACTTTTGGACGACCAAAGCGCAAGTAAACAGGGCCGTGATGTTCGGCGATTGCCATCGTTGCTGCTTTGGTTTGGTGGAAGTCACATGGATTAATGACCGTCATGTTGGGCAGCATACTCATCATACCAACGTCTTCCAGTATCTGGTGAGTAGCACCGTCTTCACCAAGCGTTAGTCCGGCATGCGAGGCACAGATTTTTACATTTTTATCGCTGTAGGCAATGCTCTGACGGATTTGATCGTAAACACGTCCGGTCGAAAAGTTGGCAAACGTGCCGGTAAAGGGAACGT
>JAIYBR010000080.1 GCA_027488435.1 Flavobacteriales bacterium | reverse complement strand
TTCGGTCTGTTATTTCTGGCGCTGCTTTATGCTGCGTGTTCTACCAAACGGGATGGCACCATGCCGCGTTTGTATCACAATATGACCGGACATTACAACGGTTATTTTAACGCCAATGAGCTTGTTGTCAAAAGCGCCGCGACACTGAAACAAGGCCACAAAGACAACTACGACAAGTTGCTTCCCATCTTCACGTATGGAACGGCTGAAGAAGCGAAGGCTGTTTTTCCGGACCTGGAAAAGGCAATCGGGAAGTGCGAAAAAGTAGTGAGTCGCCATACCATCAAGGATGATTCAAAAGAAGACAAAAAGCGCCCTCCGCTCAATAAGTGGATTGATGATAATTACATGGTCATAGGCCAGGCCTATTTTTATAAACAGAGCTACTACAAGTCGGCCGATGTTTTTCAGTACGTAAACAGAAAGTTCAAGAAACCCGATGTTTCCGTGAAAAGTAATACCTGGCTAGCAAAAACGTACACGCAAGACAAGGAGTATGGAAAGGCTATTCAAGCGCTAACTCGAGCTGAAGGAGAGATCGACAAGGACGAAGTATCGCGAGTGCTAAGAGCCGACTATCATTTGACTTTTGCAGATGTATATGTGCACCAAAAAAAATGGGAGAAAGCGGCGGAAGAACTTGAGAAAGCTATTGGATCAATCAAGAGAAAGCGAGATAAGGCCCGGCCACACTTCATATTGGCGCAGCTTTACCAGCAAATGAATAGAAGCAGTGATGCGATTACGCATTATGAATCTGTTGTGCATTCCCATCCTCCTTATGAATTGGAGTTTCATGCCCGCATCAACAAGGCTCTTTCTTATAGCCGCACCGGAGGCAGCTCTGGTGAAATGCAGAAAGAGCTATTCAAGATGCTGAAGGATGCTAAAAATGCGGAGTATGTTGACCAAATTTATTATGCTCTTGGCGACATTGCTTGGGAGGAGCAGCGCAGAGAGGACGCAATCGGTTATTATCGAAAATCGATAGAATCGAACACCACCAATACCGCCCAACGAGCAAAAGCTTTTTTGCGATTGGCCGATTTATATTTCGATGAGCGGCAGTATGCATCGGCTCAGGTATACTACGACAGTACACTCGCCAAAATTGACATTACGCATGAGCGTCATCCGGAAATTAAAGCGAGAGCAGAGTCACTTACGGAGCTAGTGCAGCATTTGAATGCCATTGAGCTATTTGATAGCTTAACCGTGGTATGTGCGATGAGTCCCGAGGAGCTAGACCGAAAGGTGAAGGCAATTGCCAATCAAATGGCTGCGTCTATGGAGCAGAAGCGTCTGGAAGATGAGCGTATTGCTGAGCAGGCGCGCCTTGCCGCTGAAGAGTCGGGTATTACCGGAACGTTTTGGTGTTACAATGCCGACCTGCGCGAGAAGGGGCGTAATGTATTTGTCGATGAATGGGGCACAAGACCATTAAAAGATTACTGGCGACTTCAATCGAAACTTGCAGAAAGTTTTGGTCCCGGAGAGGAGGTTGTGGCAACCGAGGAGACCGGCGAGACCGAGGAGTCTGAAGGTGCCGAGGACAAATACAAAACGCCTACCTCTGAAGAGTTGAAAAGTTCGTTGCCCTGCGCCAATGATGGAGAGATGAAGGAGATTAGAAAGTCGGCGGCAGAAGGATATTACAATGCTGGCGTTGTTTATAAGGAGAAGCTCGACGATGACGATAATGCCATCAGCACCTGGGAAGAATTGTTGGCGAACATGGACGAGAGCGGATATCACCCGACTACGTATTATCAGTTGTTTCGAACCTGGCTCGCCAAGGAGGGCACAAAGGGCTATGTGAAGAATCCGTTTTGTGAGAGTTGTAACTCGAAGTACTGGGGCGATGAAATTAAGTCGCGATATCCGGGTAGCGATTGGGCAATGCTTGTGGATAATCCCGGGTTTCTCGATATTCAAGACATGCGCAAGGCGAAGGAAAATGAAGCCTATCAGCAGGCCTACAATTATTACGCTAGACGCAGTTATTCGAAAGCGCGTCAATACTGCGACAGTATCATTTCGGCAGAGCCGCTCAATGGTTTGTTGTGCAAGTACAAACTGCTTCGAGCCATTTGCGTGGGATACTCCGATGCGCCTTATGGGGTGAAGGAGAACTATCAGAACGAATTGAATAAGCTTGTGCAGGAATGCGCGGGAACTGAAGAGGCCACCAGGGCTGGTCAGTTGTTGCGTGTATTAAAAGCGGGTGACGAGATCGACACTTCAGGACCCCTGCAGCGTAGCGATGCGTCGGTAATTGATACGCTTCAAAGCGAATCTTCTTCGGCCGACACTTCTGCTTTCAATGATGGACCGTATGTTTTTGATATCAGCGCAGAGCATTATCTGGCAGTGTTGATACCTGTTTCTGGAAGTGACATAAACGCGGCGAAGGCGGCAGTCTCCGATTTTAACCTGATGTTTTTCAATTCGGCACAGCTGCGCGTCACCAATAATTTGCTGGACAAAGATTACCATATGCTGTTGGTGAAATCGTTTAAGCAACCGGAAGACGCGAAGCAATTTTATGATGCCTTCATTGGTGATACGGAAAAGCTTGCTACGGTTAATGTGGATGGCAATCATGTTTTTTTGATATCTAAGCAGAATTACATAGCTTTGTTTAAGGGGAAAGATTATCAGCTCTATCTCGACTTTTTTGCCAGGTATTACTGATAGATAAACCAGACCCAATAATGTTCACCAAACCCACCAAACCCATGGCGAAATACACAGAGCCTGTGCCTGATATGGGCATCAATAGAATTGTCGAAGGAACCAGCATTGAAGGCGAAATTCGATGTGAGAGTAATATTCGTATCGATGGAGCTTTCGTTGGCACGCTTTCCACGAAGGGAAGGTTGGTAATTGGTCCTGCCGGCAAAATTGAAGGCACGGTCAATTGTCAGAATGCAGAGATTGAGGGTTTAGTCAAAGGAAAGTTGTTTGTGCAGCAAATGCTCTCTTTGAAAGGAACTGCAAAGGTTGAGGGTGATATTTTCACTGACAAGCTTGCTGTAGAACCGGGATCATCATTTACCGGGGCATGCAATATGGGAGCGAAGGTGAAGGAGATGAAAAAGGAAGGTCAGTCCGATGCAGTCATCAACGCCGCCCAATAAGGCCGGTAACCATACGATTTTACGGTATACCTCGATGGCTACTCAAATGGCCATCACTATTTTTTTGGGAGTTTGGGGCGGTATGAAACTCGATCAATCCCTTCAATTCGAAAAGCCAGTTATGACTCTTGTCTGCTCTTTACTGGGAGTGGTACTGGCAGTTTATATTGTCATACGCGATGTACTCCGCAAGCGTTGATATTTGCACCACATGAATACACGAGCATTTTTAATTCCGCTAACCATTGCCACCGTGCTGTTGTATGTGTTGGCCGTGGTTGTTCTTTTCATCGTTAAAAAACCCATGCCCGATGCGGTTTGGGTGTTGATTCCGCTCTATGGAGTGGTAACTTACTTTCTGTACCAAATGATTGCCTCGGCAAGCTCGAAATCACCTCATCGTTTTATTGCCTCTGTAAATGCTTCCGTATTGGTGAAGTTGTTTATGTCGGCTTGCATTGTGGGTGGTTATTTCTACGCGCAGCTGCCCGGAAAAAAAGCCCTTGCATTTGCGGTTATGGGCATTTACGCTATTTACACAACGGTCCTTATCAGGGCGCTGCTGCCGGTTATTCGAAAGGGTAATGCATGAGTGAGTTGCGCACATACCGCGCTATCGGATTGATGAGCGGTACGTCACTCGATGGACTGGACATTGCTCATTGCACCTTCAAGCGCGATGACCGCTGGCATTTTGAATTGCATGAAGCCACAACAATTTCCTACGACGATACCTGGCGCAATCGATTGCGCTTAGCGCACACATTGAGCGGATTTGAGCTGGCTCAATTACATGTGGACTTGGGCATGTTGCACGGCGCTTGGGTGAAGGGTTTTATGCACGAGCACCCTGTGCAAGTTGATTTTATTGCCTCACACGGCCACACTATTTTTCATCAGCCGCATCTCGGTATGACGCATCAAATTGGCAGTGCGCCGCACATAGCCGCTGCCACGGGAGTGAATGTGATTGCTGATTTCCGCACCACCGATGTGGCGCACGGAGGACAGGGCGCACCACTGGTGCCCATTGGCGATTGGTGGTTGTTTGCAAACTATCCGATGTGCTTGAACTTGGGTGGAATCGCCAATGTATCCGTTAAAGAATCGCGTCATATAAAAGCATTCGATATTGGTCTGTGCAACATGGCACTCAATCATTACGCAGAAAGGCTGGGTGTTGCCTTTGACCGCGATGGTGCTTTATCGCGAGCAGGTGGTTTGAATGAAGCGCTCCTGGATCAATTGAACAACCTTGATTTCTTCAAGCAACCTGCTCCGAAATCACTAGGCAAGGAGTTTTGGGTAAATGAATTTTTACCGATAGTAGAGCGTTCCGGATTGGATGCGCACGATGCTTTGCGTACCATCATCGAACACATCGCTATGCAAATTGGAACTACGTTGCGCAACCGCGAACAGGGTGAAATACTCGTTACCGGTGGTGGAGCACACAATGGTTTTTTAATGGAGCAAATAGCGGCGCACACACAACATCGCGTGGTGGTGCCCGACAAGAAAATTGTTGATTTCAAAGAAGCGTTGATCTTCGCCTTTTTAGGTGTCTTGCGCTTGGCTGGAGAGCCCAATGCGCTGGCGTCTGTAACAGGTGCGAATCGCGACAGTGTGGGAGGTGCTATTTATAGCGCATCATAGTCGATCGCTTTCTACCTTCGCCCCGAAAATCTCAAGTATGAAAGACTTATTGGCCAAGTACGAAAGCAAACGTCCTGAAATTGTTTTTGAATGGAAAGACCCCTTCACCACCGCCGAGGGCTGGGTAGTGATTAACTCTTTGCGCGGAGGCGCAGCTGGCGGAGGCACACGCATGCGTGCCGGGCTCGACAAGCGCGAGGTAGAGTCGTTGGCCAAAACGATGGAGATTAAGTTTACCGTGAGTGGTCCGCAGATAGGCGGAGCCAAGAGCGGCATCAACTTCGACCCGCGCGACCCGCGAAAGCACGAAGTGTTGGAGCGTTGGTTTGCGGCGGTAACACCCTTGCTGAAACATTATTACGGAACGGGCGGCGATCTCAACGTAGATGAAATACACGAAGTGATTGCCATCACCGAAGAGTGTGGCATCTGGCATCCGCAAGAAGGAGTTTTCAATGGTCACTTCGGACCAACCGAGGCACAGAAGGTGAAGCGCATTGGCAACTTGCGCCAGGGAGTCATCAAAGTGTTGGAAGACGAATCATTCAGCCCCGACATTGAACGCAAATACAAGGTGGCCGACATGATTACCGGTTATGGCGTAGCTGCCTCTGTAAAGCATTACTACGAGTTGTGGGGAGGCAGCCTAAAGGGAAAGCGAGTCATCGTGCAGGGCTGGGGCAATGTTGCTGCCGCCGCTGCTTATTACTGCACTCAAGAAGGCGCAGTCGTGGTTGGAATTATTGATCGAGCCGGAGGCGTAATCGATGAAAACGGACTCGATTTTTCAGCGATTAAAAAACTATTTCTCGAGCGCAATGGCATGCAACTGCATTCCGAAGGGATGTTGAGCTTTGAAGAAGTGAACGAACGCATTTGGGACATGAAGGCCGATGTGTTTTTGCCGTGCGCAGCATCGCGATTGGTGACTGACGACCAAATGAAGCGTATGATAGGTGCTGGCTTGAGCGTAGTGAGCTGTGGAGCGAACGTTCCGTTTGCAGACGCACAAATTTTCTACGGACCCATTGCCGAGTATGCCGATGAGCACATCAGTGTAATACCCGATTTTATTGCCAACTGTGGCATGGCCCGCGTCTTCGCTTACTTGATGAGTCAAGGTGATGTAGATATGAGCGACAAGGGGATTTTTGAGGATACTTCTACTACCATAGAGCAAGCGTTGAAACAGATCTATGCCACACATAAAGAGAAGACCGGCATCACGAAGGCAGCGTTTGAAATTGCATTGAAAAAACTGGTGTAATGGAAATAGCCATTTTGGTGGTTTTTGTAATTGGCTACATCTGTATCGCAACAGAGCACGCCATTAAAATAGACAAAGCCGCAACCGCTTTGCTCACGGGCACGCTGTGTTGGACGCTCTATTTCATTGGTGGCGGATCTGGACATGAGATCGCAGCGCATGCCGCAGAAACCGCTCACGCCGATGTATATTCTGTGCTTAATGGAAAGCTCATGCACCATGTGCAGGAGATAGCGGGCATACTTCTTTTTTTGATGGGAGCCATGACCATTGTGGAGCTGATTGATGCCCACGAAGGTTTTAAGGTGATTACCGACCGCATTGCGTCGCGCAATAGGGTGAAGCTGATGTGGATTATAGGCCTGCTTTCATTCTTTTTATCGGCGGCGCTCGATAATCTCACGACAGCGATTGTCATGATTTCGCTCGCCAGAAAACTTATTGATGATCAACAAACCCGCTGGATGTTCGGCGGCGTCATCATTATTGCAGCCAACGCCGGTGGCGCCTGGTCGCCCATTGGTGATGTCACCACGACCATGCTGTGGATTGGCGGTCAGATTACTGCAGGCTCAATTGTGACTAATGTTTTTCTACCGAGCTTGATAAGTATTATTGTGCCGCTTACCGTTCTTTCGTTTGTAATGAAAGGCGAAGTGAAACGCCCCGAGTACAAAGAGCACATCGAGCAACAGGCGAGTAAGCGCGATCGGCAACTTGTATTTACATTGGGTATTGGCGGATTGTTGATGGTGCCGATCTTTAAAACCGTAACCCATCTCCCTCCCTTTATGGGCATGATGTTTTCGCTCGGGTTGTTGTGGATGGTGACAGAGTTAATCCACAGTCGTAAGATCATGGAAGAACGCAGTAAGTTTAGTCCGCTGCAGGCGCTGCGCAAGATTGATATGCCGTCTGTCTTATTTTTCCTCGGGATCTTATTGGCGGTGGGCGTGTTGAATGAAACAGGTCAGCTGGTTCAGCTATCTTCATTTCTCAAGGACAGTTTAGGAAACGTATACGGCATCAACATCGCCATCGGATTATTGTCGGCGATTATCGACAATGTGCCGCTGGTTGCAGCCTCCATGGGCATGTATGAAGTATCGCCCGCAATTGCAGGCGACGCCTGGTTAGATCTCTTTGTGCAAGACGGTGCCTTCTGGCATTTCCTCGCCTACACCGCCGGCACAGGTGGCAGCATTCTCATCATAGGCAGCGCCGCCGGCGTAGCCGTAATGGGCATCGAGAAGATTACATTCACCTGGTATCTGCGCAAGATTGCCCCGTGGGCATTGCTGGGGTATTTGGCGGGGTGTGCGGTGTATGTGTTTGCAGGATTATAGGGATGTAGGATTGTAGGATTATAGGGGGGTAAGGCCTCTCTTTCTGATTCCGTTTCTCGCTCTCATTCTAAAAATTTCAGAAACAGAAAGGGAGGCAGAAAGAGACTGAGTATGTACAACGCCCCCTACAATCCTACACCCCTATAATCCTCGAAAGGCTATCAACACCCCGCACTAAATAAGTTTTCATTTCGCTCTGAAAGACACGGCAATTCAGAAGCAACTTTCGCGTTGGCTAGCCGATACGTGGCTGCACGAAATTTTTCATCTGAAAACAAACAAGCATGGACATTCTCTTTTTTCTTCAGGAAACCTTAACCGGTGCAATTCAAGATGGTGTAGGCATCACGCCGCCAACAGTTGGCGCACCTGTAGGCAACTTCAGTGTGATGGATCAGCTTATGAAGGGTTGGTATATCTACTTGCCACAGCTCATCATGAGCGTTATCGCTGTTTATGTGATCATTGAGCGCACACTTACCGTTGGTCGTGCCGACAAGGCAGAGGCCAACTTTATGGAGAAGATTAAAGAATACGTTAGTCAGGGTAAGCTGGACAGCGCCCGCAATTTGTGTGGAACTTCGCAGACTCCTGTGGCCCGCATGATTGAGAAGGGCATTAGCCGTATTGGCAAACCAACCCAAGACATTAAAAAAGCCATTGAAAACGTAGGCAAACTCGAAACGGCCAAGCTCGATCACAACGTGGCTATACTCGCCACCATTGCAGGTATTGCACCTGTATTTGGTTTCTTGGGTACCGTGTTCGGCGTTATTGTCATCTTCCGTGATATAGCAGAAGCCGGCAGTTTGCAAATCGGAACTGTTTCTGAAGGTCTGTATCTGAAAATGATATCGTCGGCGGTAGGTCTTATCGTTTTCATGATCGCGTATATCGGATACAATACACTTGTAACGCGCATCAACAAAGTGGTGAACAAGATGGAAGCGACTGCAGTGGAGTTTTTGGACATCCTCGAACAACCAACGAACTAACCCATGGATTTCGGAAGAAGAAACAAAGTACATGTGGAGCCTGCGATGTCGGCTTTGTCCGACATCATCTTCATGCTCCTCATCTTCTTCATCATAGCCAGTACGCTGGCTGTAAATGGAGAACAGGTAAACTTGCCGAAGACTTCAACAGGTACGCCTACCCAGTCGACTGTGACCGTTACAATCACTTCCGATTTGCGCTATTTGGTAAACAACACAGAAGTGGCGAAAGACGAGGTGGAACTGAAGCTTCAGGCTATTTTGAATAACGCGGCCGACAAGAAAGTTGTGTTAAATATTGACCGCGATGTACCAACAGGTGAAACAATTGAGTTGTTCGCTGTACTGAAGCAAAACGGATGGAATCCGTTTATTGCTACCAAGCCTAAAGAAGAGTAAGCATTATGGCAAACCTGGCAGAAACCGATCGCAGGTGGTCCCTCACCGGCACGTTGTTGTTTCACGTCACGATCGTGGGGCTACTGTTTCTATTGAAATGCGGCAACGGCGGCGGTGGTGGCAATGGTGGTCTGGGCTACACCGGGTTGATGTCGCTCGATGCGGCCGGTATAGGCACCATGGTCGACGGCGAAGGTTATGTGCCCATGCCGGAACCTGTTATGGAACAACCTACACCGGAAGCCATAGAGGAAACGAACGCCATCACAGACGATTCATCGCAAGAGGCACCAACCATAAGCGACAAGAAGCAGTCGGAGAATCGCAAGTCGGATACGCAGGTGCGCAATGACAACCCACAGCAACAACCCACACAACAGCAGGTTTCTAATAACCTCAACAACGCCTTCAACAACATTAAGGGCGGAAGCGGCACCACCACGGGCACGGGTCAGCAGGGCGACCCGAATGGAAGTATAAGTGGGCGTGGTGTTCTGGGTGGTGGCGGAAGCGCCGGCACAGGAGGCGGTTCGGGAGGCGGCAATGGAACGGGTTCGGGAGTTGGCTCTGGTTCGGGATCGGGCATGAGCTGGAACCTGAATGGGCGAACGTTGTTGAATACCCCCAAAGTAAACGGAACAGCACCCGATGAAGGGACAGTGTCGGTAGATATTTGGGTGGACTCTAATGGCAATGTTACCAAAGCAATCGCCAATGCAGCCAAGTCGAACACAACGAGCGGAGCGCTTTTTAAGATGGCCGAAGACGCGGCGCGTAAAGCGAAGTTCAACAGCAGCCCAAGCGGTAACGAGCAGAAGGGAAGTATAAAGATTACCTTCAAGTTGAATTGACCCTCGACTGCCCTTGACTTCGCTCGGGCACCTACTTTCGACTGGACTCTAGCAACAACCCTTAGTTGGGTTATTCCCAAAACTCTATTTCGTCTATAGAGTAATCATAATAAACGGAGACCTGACTCCATTCAATGCGAATGGTATGAGGTCCCGAAGCAATATTATCTGATTTTATTAGGTGCCAATTATTTGCGGGGGTACCTGCGTTTAGGTCCGTGGCTCCGATGGTTGAATTGTCAATATAAATGGTGGGCACACGTATCGAATTGCCGTCATAAGCCCGTGACCTGAATCTAATGTGCCCCACTTGAGTGAACGTCCTCTGAAATTCAATTGTAGCGCCCGCTGGGTTAGAAACACAATCGTTGATGCAAGATCCTATAAAACCATTATTAGCAATACACATAGGCGATGATTGGTAACTGGATCCTTGCCAGGAAATAAAGAGAGCCGAGATTCCATTAAGAGAATTACAGTTGTTTGTTTCAACTAAAACATCGGGCACAGATGCAGTAGTGAAGGTGATCGTGTTACCATACGAAGTGCCTAGATTATTGGTTGCATAGGCTCGAGCATAGTAGGTTGTTGTATTCTCCAGGCCGGATAGGGTTACTGTGAATGAGGCGTCATTACCTGAAGCTGTGACCTTAGAATGAGCAGTCGTTGGCGTATTAGATGTAGAGGAGTAACAAATTCCTTTTTCCGTGATTCCGGAGCCTCCGTCGCTCAGAACGCTTCCCCCGATTTGTACACTATTGAGAGTGACATTGGAGGCTTGTGAAGTGCTTATTGTAGGAGCTGACACGGGTAATGTAGCGAATGATAGCGATTCCCCATAGGAAACTCCGGCAATATTTTGGGCAAAAGCTCTGGCGTAATAAACCTTGTTAGGCTCGAGCCCGCTGATCAATACGCTTTGGGTTAAGTCGGATACTTCAGCAAGCGCTATATTCGAGTTAATATCAGGGTCATTTTGAAGACCGAAACACACGCCTAATTGTGTGACTTCGCTGTTTCCATTAAAATCCAATTGAATTTCTATAAAAGCGGAAGAGGCGAAGACTTCGCCAACGGCCACCGTAGTAACCTCGGGTGGCGTTTTTTTCTTGTCGAGATTCCATTGAAGGTATTCTTTGTTGCATGCAAAAAGACAGGAAACGGCGAAAATTAAAAAGAGCGAACGAGTATTCATTTTAAACTTGGTTGAGGGAAACAAATATATTAGTAAGTTTCTCTTATAGTTGATTTCAGGCTTGCGTGGCTCGATTTAATGTGTTTCAAACCAGACATATTGGTCCGTTATCATATTCAATTATATTTGTCAACCAAAATTTGTTAACATGAAATTCAACAAGTCACTCATTATGTTCATTTTGCCCGCGGTCCTTCTGAGCGCGTGCGGTCTAGTTAACACCGAGTCTGAGCTAAAGCTTCTTCCGGTTTCCGCAGGAAAGGAATTCCAATACATTGACTCAGAGGGCAAAATCATAATCAATCCCCAATTTTCGGAGGCGGGTCTATTTCGTGATGGTCTGGCCATGGTGTCTTCTAGTGGCGATAACCCTAAGGTTGGGTTTATAGATGACAAGGGCATGTATAAGATTCAACCACAGTATTTGCGTGCAACGCCATTTTCAGATGGATTGGCTTGGGTCGTTTCAGAAAACGCGGCACCTGCCGCTGTGGATAAGGATGGCGCAATGAAGTTTACATTGAAGGACGCTCAAGTCGTGGTCGGCTTTTCTGAAGGTTTAGCGGCATTCAGTGTGTCAGACACCGCCGGGGTGAAGTGGGGCTTTGTGGATAAAAGCGGCGCAGTCAAAATCAACCCGCAGTTTTCGGCTGTAGGTAGTTTTTCAAGCGGGTTGTGTCCCGTCTCTAATGCTGAAGGAAAATGGGGTTATATAGACAGTAATGGCCTCATCAAGATTAATAATCAGTTCGATGATGTTGAAGGCTTCCAGGGCAAATACGCTCCTGTGAAGATGGGAGAAAAGTATGGGTTGATTGATGAGTCGGGTAAGTTTGTAATTAACCCTCAATACGGCTATATCTACATGGATGGCGATATGTGTATGATTGAAATGGGAGAAAAATTTGGATGGTGCGACAACACGGGTAAAATCATCATTAATCCACAGTTCGATTTGGCATTTCGATTTGGCTCAGCCGATTTAGCTCCGGCCAAGGTGGGTAATATGTTTGGCTATATCGAGAAGGATGGAAAGGTGAAGATTAATCCTCAATTTGATTTTGCTTATCCGTTCGTAGGGAAGTTCGCCCTAATAAAGGCTGGGGGTAAGTTTGGTCTTATTAACGAAGATGGTACCTATATGGTGAACCCTCAATTTGAGAAGGTTTCGCCAGATCTCATATCTTATTTCCTTACAGGCAGCATTGGTTTAGGCTCCATCGAAACAGATTATTTTGATGTGGATGGAATTGCCTCTGCAGTAAATATCTCCAATTGGGAGGGGTTAACGTTGAATTCAACTGCACAGGAAATTGCGCCCAAAATTGTAAAGAACCCCTACATGCCTGACCCGTCAATGCCCTATTCAGAATACATTACAGAGTATACGATAGTGCGAGATAAGGAAATAGGTAAAGAGGCGTCTGTCACGTTCAGCATTCAGATTAAGCCATATACTCAAGTTATGGATGGCTGGTACCCAACAAACGTCTACGATCCGTCTGCTAAGCCCATTGCGCTTCAGTATAAGTTGAACCTCAAGTCTACAAAGGCTATCAATAAGAAGAAGGAAATCACGGATGCCATTGTCAAGAAACTTGACGGTTGGGTGAAAAATGATTCTTGGTCGACAGAGACAGAAGTGTATTACTCCAAGGGAAATGAAACTATCGTGGTTGAAACCTCGGGGTCTTCCATTTCTCTGGGAATTGCGGCTACGGATTTATTGACAGCAATCAGAGAGGCTGCTGTTAACCCTGATTATTACGCAGATTAAGATTTGTTTTTGTTCTGATGAGACATTTTATTTTGTTACTTCTGCTGTGTGGTCATGGAATCCATAGTCACGCTTGCTTGTTGGCTGAGCAACTTTTAAAGATGCAGTCCGAAAAGCTGTCTAGTATTCACGGCTTCTTAAGTAAGGAGGGTTGGTATAGCGGTGCGGCAATGAGTGATCAGGACTTGATTGTTTTTGATTATACATTAACCTATGACAGGATAATATGGAACAAATCGGGCCAAGGCTCAATAGAGCTTTATTACAAGGTTGGTAAGCCCACTATTGTGTTGTACTACCCGGACCAATACTGCTACGACAACCTTTTCAAACATTTCTCATCTAAGCAGGAGGGAGGTGTATCCATTCTGGAAAACCGTCTGACTACGAAGTTTCAGAAGGGAGACGTCTCGGTTCAGTTTGAAGAGGGCCAGGGTGCGTATTATGCACAGAATTATAAAATCCTTGTATTAAGCGAGAGCAAGGTTCGCAGCGAAATTGCATTTGAAAAGGAGAAGGTTGCCAAAGTTGAGCGCATTCGTTTGGAGCGCAAAGATGAGTCGGAGCGCATTACTCAGCAGGCCTCGTTGTATTTTAACTCAGGTCAATTCGAATTGGCCCTAGAAGAGTACAGAAAGATTGATGCTCTTGAGGTGTTCGATGGAGAACGCGTTTTCGATTTTGGAAGCCTTACGTGGGTTGCCGAGAAAATGAGAGAATGTGAATTCGCGGTTTGCAATCGATTCGTTCAATCAGCCCAAGAATTATTGACCTCGAAGAATTACGGCCAAGCAATTCTCTCCTACCAAAGAGCAATAGAATGTCACGCAGGCGCTGCGATTACGGATGCTACCACAACTGAAATACGCAGGATAGAAGGAAAGATGCTTGAGGCGCAATTGTCGCAGAAATATGATACAGGTGAGGAGTATTTTTTGTCGGGCAGCTATGATATGGCACTTTTGAGTTTTGAAGAAGCGACTGTACTCTCCAAAGGAAGCAGAGAGTCGGCTTTGAAACTGGAGGATTTGAAAAATCGAATTAAAGAAGCGAAGTCAAATGAATTTTTTAGGGTCGCTGATAGCCTGTATAATGCGAAACAATATCGCAAGGCAATAGAATCGTATGGCGATGTCTTGAAATTAAATCCAAGTAACAAAGCGGCTAAGGAAAAAGTAGCTGCTGCGGAAAAAATATTGGACATACTTCACCAACGAAGAACTATCACATTTAAATACGAGAAAACAAATTCGGATAATTACCTCGCATTTAAATCGGATGTATTAAAACTGCTGAGCACTCAATTGGAGGCTCAGGCGAGTGGTTTCATACAATTTGAAACGAGTCTTAGCTTCGACACGCTGGGCAAAAACACCAGCTCCCCCCGGGTCCTAACCGTTGATAACGCTGGCTTTGGAGAGGGTCTTCAGAGAGTGCACACGAGCTCGCGGTTAACACCACCTAAGCTGGGCGATTATTTCATTTCCAGCTATGACACCGAGCGATTTGAATTGGATTGGAAAACAGAAGAAATACAATTCAACACGAAGAGACTAAATTTAGTGGGCCCTCAGATGGATGGCGTTTCATCGGTTTGCACTGAATACCTGAAGCGCAAGCCTTATTGTTATGGCAGATCTACGTTTTCAGTGCGTACGAAAACCCTGAATGGGAAGGAGTTTGTAGACATTGGATTGATTGATTATCGCCCGAAGGGAATGCCCTCTTCCGCATTTGCGTCTTTGATTTTGCCTGGATTGGGTTCTTTGAAAGTGACTCATGGTCGAAAAGGCTGGTTGAGTATGGTTGGATTTTTTACAATGGCGGGGTCTGCTGTTGTGTTAGAGTCATTATCCGCTCAACGCTATACTTCGTATAAGGCGGCTACCGATCAAGAGCAAACGACACGTTTATATAACGAGGCTACTAATATGCATAGGGCATCATTGGTATGTGCTTCCCTGGCAACTACAATCTACGTTTCAGATTTTATTCGTGCGTTGAGTGTGGCGTCTAAAAATAAACGGAATAGCGAACGATTGAAGGCTGCTGTGAAGAAGAATTCATTCGAAGTTCAATATCAACCACTGAGTTATTAATCGCCCATTTCAGGCATCCTTTCTTCATGAATTATTTACGAAAAAACAGTTTTACAAAAGCCTTCGTCTTTTGTGCATTCGTGTTGTTGTCTTCGGTGAATTCGATGTCTCAGAATTCGAATTGTTTTAATAGACTTCAAGTCATGAAGATGCAAACAGCCTCATTGGTAGACATTAGCGGGTTCTTGCGAAGTGAGGGGTGGAGTTTCGGGGGTGCTGCAGAGTCGGCGGCAACTGTTTTTGGGGCTGAAATCCCATATTCATCCGCTAAATGGACACGGAATTATCAAAATGAAGCCGTTCATTTTTATGACTCAAAAGGCACAAACAACTTTGTTGTGTTGGAGTTGAGCCAAGGCTGTTACAGCGGCCTCTATGCAGAGTTTTCCTCTATTCAGGAGGGGAATGCTGAAATAGTCAACAATGCACTTACAACTACCTTTTCTGAAGGGTCTATTTCTATCGATTTTGTTGAGGCGTCTTCATCTAATAGGAGGCTTGTCAAGGTTTACAACAGGGCCGAGTTGATGAAGATGAAGGCGGCGACGCCTAACGCGGCGCGACAGGCCGCACCAACACAGACAAGGCCTGCACAGAATTCGACGAAAATCGAAGAGTCGATAGAAGCGGAGCACGTTGTGACGGTTGAAGAAGAGAAGGATCTCGAGGAGGCGGTTTCATTCGCTCAAGAAATGCCAATGTACCCCGGCGGCGAGTTGCAGATGCAAAAGGACATTATGGCAAATGCACCTTACTCAGAAATGGAGAAGTTGAACAACATTCAAGGCAAGGTGTATGTTCAGTTTGTGGTTGAAAAGGACGGGTCTGTTACGAATGTTCGTGTTCAGCGGGGTATTCAGGGCGGGCCTAACCTCAGTGTGGTTGCTGTTGAAGCGGTTAAAAAACTCAACAAGTTTGCACCGGCCAAACAGAATGGAAGACCCGTGCGATTCGTGATGACCATTCCCGTCAATTTTACTCTGAAGTAATGTCGGCCACCACGGCCCTCTGTTATTGGATTTCGTGAACTATACCCAAACCCTTGAATATCTCTATTCTCAACTACCCATGTTTCATCGCGTGGGGCCTGCGGCGTACAAGCCGGGGCTTGGCAATACGTGGGCATTACTAGACTTGGTTGGTAATCCACACGAAGGGTTGAAGACGGTTCATATTGCGGGCACCAACGGCAAAGGCAGCACTTCGCATCTCATAGCTGCGGCCTTGCAGCAGGCCGGATACAAAACAGGACTGTATACCTCGCCTCACCTCAAAGACTTTCGCGAACGCATTCGCATCAACGGCTTCATGATTCCTGAAGAAGAAGTGGTGGCGTTTGTGAATGAATATCATAAAGCCTGGCAAGCCATTCAGCCATCGTTTTTTGAGATTACAGTTGCCATGTGCTTTTGGTATTTCCAACGCGTAGGAATCGATATCGCGGTAATTGAAACAGGTCTGGGCGGTAGGCTCGACAGCACGAATGTGATTGTGCCAGAAGTGTCAGTCATCACCAACATTGGCTATGATCACATGAACTTGCTTGGCGACACTATTGAAAAAATCGCCTCTGAAAAAGCGGGCATTATAAAAGTGGGTCGTCCGGTTGTATTAGGCGCTATGCGTGAAGAAGCGAAAGATGTCATGCTCGAAACCGCGCGCCATACGCAATCACCAATTATTGATTCTACCACCATTGCCGCTCGGTATATTCCTGAGAGTGCGCTGAAGGGTTTCTATCAGCAAGAAAATAGAGCCACCGCTTTCATGGCTTTGCGAACGCTGGCTGCGCTTGGATGGAAAATTGGCAACGATCATATTGCTCGCGGGTTCGCACAAGTTGTGGAGTTGACAGGTTTGCTTGGTCGTTGGCAGAAATTGAATGATAAACCGTTGGTGATTGCCGATGTGGCTCACAACGAAGATGGTATTCGGGTAGTGCTCGAACAACTGCAAAAAACTCCGCATACACAGCTTCACTTTGTGCTTGGGTTGGTTGGTGATAAAGACGTTTCTCGTGTGTTGAAGCTGCTGCCGATAAATGCTATATACTATTTCTGCAAGGCTGATATACCAAGAGGTTTAGACGCACAGCTGTTACAACAACAAGCTTCGGAGTTTCAGTTAATAGGTGAGTTCTATTCATCCGTTAAACTAGCATATGAAGCGGCCTGCAGGGACGCCCACGAAAACGATCTTGTTTTTGTTGGCGGATCTGTGTTTACCGTGGCAGAGGTGCTGTAGAAGTCTAAGGGGTTTGTTTTTTATTTAACCGTAGAGACGCAGAGAAATGGCATTAGGAAAATGCCTGTAGTTAGAGAGTGGATTTAAAACTCCCCAGTTCTCTCCGCTTCAATAAGGTTATTAGGCCACCTTCAACTGACTCAGTTTGCTTCGCGAAAACTTCTCGCGAGCATACGTCAAAGTCACCTTGAATTCTTTTTCCTGTGAAGAGGGTAGTTCGTACATGGCATCGGTCATGATGGCTTCGCAAATAGAGCGCAGACCGCGAGCACCAAGCTTGTATTCGATGGCTTTCTCAACGATAAAGTCGAGCACTTTTTTGTCGAAGGTGAGCTTCACGTCGTCGATTTCAAACAAGCGCACATATTGTTTGATGAGAGCGTTTTTGGGTTCGGTCAGAATGCGGCGCAGCGTTTCTTCATCGAGCGGGTTGAGGTAAGTGATTACCGGGAAACGACCGATGAGCTCGGGTATCAATCCGAAGCGCTTTAAGTCGAGGGGTGAAATGTATTGAAGCCAGTTGCCATCGTTTACGCGGTGATGGCTGCTGTTGTATCCGATGGCCGCGGTGTTGACGCGTCGTTCAATTATCTTATCGATTCCATCAAATGCTCCTCCGCAAATGAAGAGGATGTTTTTGGTGTTCACCTGAATCATTTTTTGCTCCGGATGCTTGCGTCCGCCCTGCGGAGGAACGCTTACTGTTGCGCCTTCAAGCAGTTTTAGTAACGCCTGCTGCACACCTTCTCCGCTGACATCGCGAGTGATGCTCGGGTTGTCGCTCTTGCGTGAGATTTTATCTATCTCGTCAATGAACACAATGCCACGTTCTGCTTTTGCGACATCGAAGTCTGCATCTTGCAATAAGCGCGAAAGAATGCTCTCCACGTCTTCACCCACGTATCCGGCTTCAGTAAGTACGGTTGCATCCGCAATGGCGAAGGGAACTTTTAGCATGCGAGCAATCGTTTTGGCCAACAGTGTTTTTCCCGTTCCCGTTTCTCCCACCAATATCACATTCGACTTATCGATATCGACAGCGTGGTCGTCTTTTTTGGTTGCGTTGGTAATACGCTTGTAGTGATTGTAAACAGCAACACTGAGAAACTTCTTGGCTTCATCCTGACCAATTACATACTCATCCAGAAACTTTTTTACATCGATTGGTTTTTGCACCTGCAAAGCTGCATCGAGTTTGGGGTCGGCACTAGCTGCGCGTGCTTCTTCAGCCACAATCATGTTGGCCTGTGAGGCGCAATCGGCGCAAATGTGTCCGCTTATTCCGGCGATGAGGATGCTTACTTCACTTTTCTTGCGACCGCAAAACGAACAGCTGATTTCTTTCATGGGGCAAAGATAATGGCAAGTGACTAATGACTAATGACGAGTGACGAGTGACGAGTGACGAGTGAGTAATTACTATTGACTTGTGAATAGCCAATAGTCACTCGTCATTAGTCACTACTCACTACTAAGCCCACCCTTCTCCCTTCTTCATTTTCACATCATTCACAAACTGTTTGATCTTCTGTTCATCTTGCTTTTTGCAAACGAGCAGAATATCGTCGGTGTCGACTACGATGTAGCCGTTGAGTCCATGCAATACTGCTAACTTACGATCTGACACATTCACCACGTTGTCGGCGCAGTTGTAGAGCACTACGTTTTTGCCTACGATTCCATTTTCGTGCGCGTCTTGTGCGAGGTGTGTATGCAAGGATCCCCATGTACCGAGGTCGCTCCAACCGAAATCGCTGAGGACTACATTCACGTTGCGGGCTTTTTCCATGATTCCGTAATCGATGGAAATATTTTCACACGCCGGGTAGATGCGATCAATGAAAGCCTTTTCAGCGGCGGTGCCGTATTTGCCCTGACCATCTGCAAATGCTCTGTACATTTCGGGAAGGTGAATTTCAAATGCGTTCATGATAGAACGCATCGACCAGATGAAGATGCCGGAGTTCCAATAGAAATCGCCGCTTTCCAAGAAGTCTTTTGCGAGTTCGAGGCTTGGTTTTTCTGTAAAGGTTTTAACGCGTTTAACCGATTCGTGTGATGCTCCTTTTTCGTCGGCCCATTGAATGTAGCCATAGCCCGTATCGGGACGGGTAGGTTTGATGCCCAGTGTAACGAGATTACCGCTGTCGTGCGCTTGTTGTATGCTGGTGCGAATAGTCTCTAAGAACTCTTCGTTTTTGAGAATCAGGTGATCGCTAGGTGCAACGATGATGTTGGCCTCGGGTTCACGCTCGGCAATCCAGAAGGCGGAGTAGGCAACACATGGCGCTGTATTACGCATGTTGGGTTCGCAAAGCACCTGTTCGGGTTTAAGATCGGGCAATTGTTCGAGCACCAGATCCTTGTAGCGCTCGTTGGTGACCACGAGTATGTTTTCCTTTGGGCAAATAGGAAGGAATCGATCGTAGGTCATTTGAATGAGGGTGCGACCAACACCGAGAATATCGTGAAATTGCTTTGGGAAAGCGGTGCGGCTCATAGGCCAGAAGCGGCTCCCAATGCCACCCGCCATGATGACGCAGTAGTTCTTGTTGTTCATGGTTTTCCTTGTAACCTTGATGGTTGAAAATCAAGGGGGCGCAAAAATAGGGTGGAATTCTGTAATACGATATCCTTCGGAAACGCGACTAACTGAAACGATCAGTTACGAGTTCAGGAGTCTGTAAAGCACCGGTCTCGACGGTGCCGCATCATTGCGAAATGAAGCCACTTGCAAGTTTAACATGTAGGCTCCATCTTCGATTGATTCAGCGGCATAAATCATTTCAGTGATGGTTGCCTTCAAGCGAGGTTGTGCAGGATAATTCCAAAAGGCATGATGGGCGAGTAGTTTTCCTTCGTCTTCTTCTCGGTCGATGGAAGGCGTGTCGACGAGCAAATGCTGAACACCAAGTTCTGCCAGCCATGCAGCGGCTTCGGGCTGCATAAACGTAAAATTGGAGTTGGAGTAGTTTGCGTGGAGTTTATTATTACTATTCGGAAGCGTGCGAATAATCAGTGCTTCCGGAATGTTAGAGCCGAGTGCTTGTTGAATTTGTTTCAGCGTGATGACGGAGTCGCCAGCCATAACGCCTTCGCTGTTTGATGTGGCTTGCGCGGGCTCAATGCTGATGAGCTTGGCCAACCACCAGTATCTGTTAAATCCGTTTTCGATTGAAACTAGCTCGCGCGAAATATGTCCAACCGTTTCGGTGTGCGTGCCATGCGCATGCGGATTAAAAATTATGTCGTTGAAGTTGACATTTCCGCCCAGAGCAACGCTGCCGGTGAAGTAGCGGTTTATGACGGGGGCAATTCTCATTTTATCGGCATACCACGCTCGCGGACCATCCGAGTGCAGCACGATAGAGATATCGAGTGGTTGTGAAAGGTCGATGGTGTAGCTCTGACCTTGATGTTGAATGTGCGTAATCATGATTCGAGAATAAACAATTCAGAGGCGATTCGATCAGCTTGCAATAGTCCCTGCGTTGTAAGTGTAAGGGTGGAGTTTTCTTTCACCATCAATCCATCTTGAAGCAGCTGCAGCAGGTAGTCGTTTTCTATTTGCCAAAGATCAACTCCAAATGCGCTGCGGATGTGGTCGAGATCAATTCCCCACGAAGTTCGTAATCGCGTCATGAGGTATTCATTGAGTTGCGTGCGGTCGTCGAGTGTTTCGATTTCAAATTCAGGAACGCCATTCATCCATCCCTTCACATAGAGAGCGTTGCTCGCTACATTCCATTGGCGTGTTGCTCCATTAAAAGAATGTGCTGATGGACCAACGCCCAGGTATTTTTTACCCAACCAATACGCGCTGTTGTGTTTCGACTGCATGCCCGGCAAACAAAAATTAGAGACCTCATATTGTTCAAACCCGCAACGTTTGAGCTCGTGCACAAGCGCTAAGAATTGAGTGCCGCTTGTGTGATCATCAACGGGCTGAAGTTCTTGCTTTGCTAATTGATGTCCGAACGCGGTTTTTGGTTCAATCGTGAGGCTATACGCGCTAATGTGTTGCACCTGCATATCGACGGCCTTGCGAATGTTTTCGAGCCAATCGCGCTCTGATAGTCCGGGAATGCTATAGATTAGATCGATTGTAATGTTTTCGAATCCGCGGTCTTGCGCACATTTCACCGAAAAATCGGCTTGCGCTGCGGTGTGCGCTCTGTTCATCCATTGTAAATCTTGATTTCGAAAACTCTGGATGCCAATGCTGAGGCGGTTTACAGGCGTTCGGGCGAGCTCAATGATTTTGTGGTACGTAAGATCATCGGGGTTGGCCTCTAAGGTAATTTCAGGCTTTTCGACAACCGGAAAGTAGATGTAGATGTCGTCGAGTATGCGTTGTATATCGTCGGTTGGCAGCAGTGATGGTGTGCCTCCGCCGAAGTAAATGGTTTCGACAGCTTCACCCTCCAGATAGTTGCGCCGCGATTGTAATTCGCGCCGCATGGCTTGCAGCAGATCACCCATCGTTTTCACTTGTGTAGAAAAGTGGAAGTCGCAGTAGTGACACGCTTGCCTGCAAAAAGGTATATGGAGGTAGATGCCGGCCATAGTGCGAAAGTACCTAGCTTCGTGCAATAAATTTGCACCATGTATACAGCAACGGTAAATGCGAAAACAACTCTTCAGCTTCGTTTGGAGGGTGATTCAGTGCACGTCAATGATAGGCAGCTGGACGTAAACAAGGCTCAGCTCACTGAGTTGAGATCGCACTGGATTGTGAACGGCAAGTCTATGAACGTGGAGATTCTTCAGGTGAATGCAATCACGAAAGAATTTACTGTGAAGGTGAACAACAAGCCATACACGTTACAGTTGAAAGACCGCTACGATGATCTATTGAAGAGTTTGGGCATGGAGCAAGTGGGCGAAAAAAAGATGAAGGAAATCAAGGCTCCTATGCCGGGCTTGGTTCTCAACGTGCTTGTAAACGTCGGCGATACTGTCGAAAAGGATACACCCCTTCTTATTCTCGAAGCCATGAAAATGGAAAATGTGATAAAAGCCGGCTCATCGGCTGTTGTAAAAAAGGTGAACGCCATCAAAGGCGTACCTGTAGAGAAGGGCGCAGTGCTCATCGAATTTCAGTAGCACTGCAACTTTTTGGAATTGGAAAACGTTGTGCATAAATAACCGCAAATCACATCAAAGCATAGGGTTCGCCTGAAGGCTAGAATGTAACTTGCACATGTTGTAT
Organism: Flavobacteriales bacterium; assembly: GCA_027488435.1. Lineage (GTDB taxonomy): Bacteria > Bacteroidota > Bacteroidia > Flavobacteriales_D > Sanyastnellaceae > JAIBBG01. The sequence goes on along the minus strand of JAIYBR010000080.1, from coordinate 5,097 downwards.
TTCAATTTCAATCGAATGCGCCATCAATCGGCTTGCTATTTCTTACTGATTGTTTCGCTGCTATTCTGCCAGCGTTTGATGTCCCAAGGCTGTGCCGATGCCTTGAGTAATTATGTATGCGCAGGCCAAACGCAAACCAGCGAAGTTTTGTATGCGCAGTACCCGGCGTTTTTCAATTTGGGAACCTTCACGAATGTATCCGGTGATTCATTGAATTATGCGCGGTGGTATTCCTTCCATACTAATTCTGCAACACCACCCGGATCTGTTACCATTTCGGTTCAGGTGAATAATTGCAATTATACCGGCGACGGGCAGAATGATTTGCTTTACATGAGTGTTTATTCGATAGCCCCCGGAGGAAATCCATGCGCCATTGCAACCAATACGTCAGCATTGAACGCCACCTTGAGTTCGGGAAACTCTTCATTTGAATATACGCTGCCAACCGTATTACCCAACCGAGACTACATCATAGTCGTGGGAATGTTTTTGCCGCCCACAAGCAATCCGGCTGAGCTTCCATGCGGCTTTAATCTTACTGTTTCCGGAAGTGCCTTAGAAATTTCGGCTTCTGCAAATCCACCTATTATTTACGGAGACCAAACATCTACGCTTTCTGTAACCGGGCAAACCGATAACGTTGCTATTGAATGGTCGCCTGCACAATACCTAGACAACCCTTCCAGTATTTCGCCCGTGGCTTCGGTCGATGAGCCAACAGCTTTTCAGGTAACTGCTCAAGTGGGCAATTGCACGGTAACCGACGTGGTTAGTGTATCGCGAAGTGGCTGTGAATCGGCGCTTTCAAACCCATTATGCGCCGATGAAACGCAAACCGTCGACTCTCTTTTCGCGAATGCCTATTCGAGTCCCTGTTTTCCTGCCAGCGTTCCTTTTCAAACACTAAGCAATACAGTATGGTATTCCTTTCACACCAATGAATTGACCGATGAAAGTGTAACGATTCAGATTACTATTTTGGATTGTGATTATTCGACCGATGGAGATAATGATTTTGTGTATGCGGCTGCATTCCCGGTGGCGGACGGACAAAACCCATGTGAGGTGAGCAGTTCGCTTGCGGATTGTGCGGGCGATAATTCTTCTTTTTCTTTCACGCTTTCGAATGTTCAGTCGAATACGGATTATGTGGTTGTTGCCGGTTCGAATCACATCGTTCAAGGGAGTAATGTGGAAGACCCTTGTTCGTTTGATGTAACTATCTTGGGAGGAGCGGTCGACATTACTGCGGTTTTACTTCCTGTGGGAACTGTCTCGATTAGTTTGGGTGCGGAAATAACACTTCAGGTAAATGGCGCTGATTCCGACTCACCGGTTCGCTGGTCTCCGTCGCAGTATGTTGACAGTCCGACGCAGGTCAACACTACCGCTTATCCAGAAGAAACAACCGTTTTTCAAGTTACGGGACGTGTGGGTGAGTGCTCGTTGCAGTCAGAGGTCATTGTGACCGTTACGGACCCTATTGAAATTTACAATGCTATTTCGCCCAATGGCGACGGCGTGAATGACAATTGGAAGATTGGCCAGATTGAGCGTTTCGAGGGCTGTCAGGTTGAAGTCTTCGACCGTTGGGGACAAAGTGTATTTAAGTCGGTTGGATATGCGACACCTTGGGACGGCACATGCAAAGGAGGTTATTTACCGACAGGGCCCTATTATTATGTTATTGAGTTGAATTCGCTCGATGTAACGATACCACCATTTACAGGCGTAGTAAGCATTGTTCATTAGACTAAGGAAATATCTTCTTGTGGTGTTGCTAGCTGCGACAACCAGTGCAGGCGCTCAGCAGTTGCCGCACTTTACGTTTTTCACATACAACTACATGCTATACAATCCTGCGGTTGTTGGCACCGCTCCATGTCTCGACTTGAAACTCGGCGTGAGAAGGCAGTGGAGAGGCATGGAAGGTGCTCCAACAACCTCTTTTGTCAACATGCATGGTAAGGTTGGGAAAAAGTCTAAAATGAAATTTCATGGATTGGGAGCTGTGGTTGAAAATGATGTAGCCGGTCCCTTTGACTACACCTCTGTGAATGTCAACTATGCTTATCACTTAAAGCTGGCCAGCAAGTATTATTTGGCGGCAGGATTAAGCCTTGGTTTTGCCCAGTACAGTGCCGATTTCAGCGAGATGAAATTTGAGCAGCAATTGGCGGAAACAGCGATTGCTGGAGTAGTAAACGACTTCATTTTCCCCATGTTTAATATGGGTTTATGGCTTTACAGAGCCGATCGTTTTTTTGGACTGTCGATTCGAAGCGTGAATGCCAAAAAGATAGATGGCTTTGCTGATAGCCGCGTTCAACGACACTATACGTTTGCCAATGGGTATGCGAGAAGATTGACCGGGGAGCTCACTTTTAAACCCGCATTTTTAATTAATTATGTGGGCAACAGTCGTGCTTCGATTGACGTGCAGGCGTTGCTTTCTTATAAAGATAAGTTTGATGTGGGTCTTGGCGCGCGCTCAGGCCATGGGTTTTCTGCGCTGGTGAAGTTTGCGGCCATTCAATACCTTTCCGTTGGCTATGCCTATGACGTTACGCTCAATAAGATTCGTTATGTTGCTGGCAGCGCGCATGAAATTGTAATAGGACTGCGCGCATGCAAGGAGGCCAATAAACTGCATGTTCCCTGCTCAGCCTACGATTGACCATGAATATTGAAATTTTCCGAGAGTATTGTTTAAGTAAGCCCGGAACCACGGAACATTTGCCATTCGATGATCGAACTCTTGTTTTCAAAGTCGGTGGGAAGATGTTTGCCTTGTGTGACCTGGAAGAATTCACAGGCGCAAACCTGAAGTGCGATACCGAATGGGCGGTAGAGTTGCGCGAACAATACGAAGCCGTCACTCCCGGTTATCACATGAACAAGAAGCACTGGAACACTATTGCAGCGAACAGTGATATCGACATGGAGCTTTTTCTGAAATTGATTGATCACAGTTACGAACTTGTAAAGTCGGGTTTGCCAAAAAGCGAACGTGAAAAACTTTCGTAATTTGTCCATTACGCCCTTCATGGTCGAGTTAGATTTGAATTAAACCTCAATGAAATGAACAATTCATCCAAGTATCCTCGCCTGCACGAACTGGCAAGCAGTATTCAAACACAAATGGAACGTTTGAAGGCCGGCGAGCTGTCGCTCGAAGAGCTTGAACTAGTTACCGAACAGGGCCGCGAGTTGTATGAGCGTCTGGTAGTGCTTCGTTATAAGGCATACAATGAAACGGTGGCCGGCGTTCAGAACATGGAAGTCGAGGAGTCAAATACAGTGATTGCCGAAAAGGAAACACTCAAACAAGACACCCCCCATCAGGTTTCGCTCATAGAAGTTATCGAAGAGGTGACCAAAGAAGAATTGTTTGACGAGGCTCCTTTATTCGCGTTGAATACAAAAGAGGAGTCTCCGATTGCCAATACACTTTTCGATTTGGCAGCTTTGCCTGCTACTCAGAGTGTCAATGATATGCTGGCACAAACCATGGTTCAGCACGAAACGCTTGCACAGCATCACACGCATGCACCTATAGCCGATTTGAAAATTGCCATAACGCTCAACCAGCGTTTTCAGTTTTCGCGCGAGTTATTCAAAGGGAATAATCAGGATTATGAAGTAGCAATTGACTTACTCAACACTTCATCGAAAGAAGATGCGTTGCAGTACGTGAAGTCGCTCGAAAGCAAGTACGAGTGGAACAATGAGTCGATTGTAGTGCGCGATTTCCGTTCATTGGTAGAACGTCGTCACTCCTAAACGCTGTATCTTGAAACTCTTTATTGTGCCAACTCCCATTGGCAATCTGGAGGATATCACCATGCGCGCCATCCGCGTGTTGAGAGAGTGTGACCACATTTTTGCTGAAGACACACGAGAGACACGAAAGCTCCTTGTGCATCTTGGTATCGACAAACCAATGAGTTCTTTCCATCTCAACAACGAGCACGCGGTGGTTGGTAAAACCGTTGAGTATATCAGCACGTTGAATAGTGCAGCGCTGGTGAGCGACGCGGGCACGCCGGCTATTAGCGATCCCGGTTACTTGCTCGTGCGAGAGTGTATCAAGGCAGGTGTAGAGGTTGAGTGTTTGCCCGGACCAACAGCTTTCGTACCCGCTCTGGTTGTGAGTGGTATTCCGTGCGAGGAATTTCACTACATCGGGTTTCTTCCCCATAAAAAGGGCCGCGAAACGCGCTTTAAATCGATAGCTGAAAGTGATGTAACCACTGTTCTGTATGAAAGTCCGCACCGACTGCTCAAAACGCTTGAGCAAATTGTCAAATTCATCGGACCAGATCGTAAGGTTTCTATTAGCCGAGAGATAAGCAAGAAGTTCGAAGAAACCGTTCGTGGTTCGGCTGTTGAAGTGCTCGCACACTTTCAGAAACACGAGCCGCGAGGCGAGTTTGTCGTGGTGATTTCCGGGAAGGAGTAGAACGTTTGTTATCCGAAAATTCGGCTGAACAAATCCCCCACTTTTTCGACCTGAATTACCTTGATTTTTTTGGAAAATCCGTCGAGCCCTTTGTTGTATTTCGACACATAGATTTCCTCAAACCCAAGCTTTGTTGCCTCCTGAATGCGTGAATCGATGCGGGTTACAGGGCGAATTTCTCCGCTAAGGCCAACTTCACCGGCAAAACAGGTTAGTTTGGGAATGGCTATTTCTGCATTGCTGGAGAGTATGGCCGTAATGACAGCCAAATCCATAGCGGGGTCTTCGAGTCGCATACCGCCTGCGATGTTGAGAAACACATCCTTCATGGCTAAGCGGAAACCACATTTTTTTTCGAGCACGGCCAACAGCATGTTGAGCCGGCGCACGTCGAAACCTGTGGTGCTGCGTTGCGGCGTGCCGTATACAGCGGTGCTTACAAGCGCCTGTATTTCGACCAGCAGCGGACGATTACCTTCGAGTGTAGCAGCGATGGCAGAGCCGGTGAGATCTTCTGTTTGCGAGTGAATGAGTATTTCGGAAGGATTGGCTACCTCGCGCAGACCGGCACCCTGCATTTCATAAATACCAAGTTCATTGGTGCTACCGAATCGATTTTTGGTGCTGCGCAT
>JAIYBR010000009.1 GCA_027488435.1 Flavobacteriales bacterium | reverse complement strand
GGCCTCGAGGTAATTCATGATTTTCACCTTGGCATCGTCGAGCAATTCCATACCCTCACGCTGCATGCTCACTACAATATCTTTTCCCTCGACCTTGCGCACATAGCCCTTTATTCTCTCACCGAGACGCACGTTGTCGGTCATTTCCTGGCGGAAAAGTGCTCCCACATATTTACCATCGATGATTACACGACGGCCTATTTCTATCTTCTCGGCGATGGTCATCATCACCTCATCGCCACGCTTGTAGGGAATTTCGCGTCCGCGCAAGTAGCGATTGAGTTTGGTGGTTGCGTACAACCTGCGGTTCTCGGGATCATCGAGCAAAATGACGAGCGCCATGCGACCATCTTCCAGACTCTCCACCTGCTCGGCATGCGGAATGAGAATATCGCGTCGCGTGCCAATGCTAATGAACGAGCCCAGACTGTTGGAGCTCAATACACGGTAGCATCCCACCTCACCCACTTGAAGTGAAGGCAGCTCGGTGGTGGCCTCCAGGTTACGTTCTTCGTTGTAATACGTGAAGACCTCGACCTCAGTACCCGGTTCTGTTTTCGGCTTAAGTTCACGGCGGCCGATGAATACATGATCTTCCTCGCTTCCCAGCAAGTAACCCTTTTCGACCACCTCAAACACCGGCAGCGTTTGAATAGTACCCGGATGAATGTGCAATTTTTCCACTCGTAATTTCACGGAAGCTAAATGTTCCGCAGGGTGCAAAGAAACGGCGAACCGGAGGGTGTTCGGTCATAAACAACGCAAAGTGCTAACAATGAGATGGGGGAGAAGAATGAAGGATGAATTACAAAGTACAAAATACAAAGTACAAAATACAAAGTACGAAGTACGAAGTACGGCCAAGACATGCCTTCTCCTAGGCGGAAGGGTGCCAAAGCTGAGTTCCATTCGCTTGGGCACAGTGGTCATTCGATAAACGCTACCCACTGACCGTACTTTGTACTTTGTACTTCGTAATTCTTACTTACTAGGCATTCTACCTCGAAAGCGGTATTGCCAACGCACATGAAACAGAAGACTTTTGAATCATGAGTCAATGCGCACCTAATTCTTCAAAGAGCCCCTGCATCGTCATGCAACTCATGGCTCATTCCTGCGCCAAGAAGAAGGAGTGCTGCAAGAAGTATAAGCACGGAAAGAGGTGCAAGAAATGCCCGAAGAGCAATAAGTAGTAATTAGGATTACAGGAGTATAGGAGTATAGGATTATAGGGAGTCGTATACAGCAGTGCTTTTTGCTGGTACGCCGCGTGCCGAGTAGGATTGTCATTGTTGCGCGTGTAGCCTCTTCCATAGCCCCTCTCCAGAAGAGAGAGGGATTTCCTTCGCGCAGATATTCGAAATTTCAATTGCGAAGGTCATCATGTCATAAGTTATAAAAGGAAAGGTCTAGCGAGTAGGTTCTCCCCTGTCCTCTGGAGAGGGGACGGGGGTGAGGCTCAAAAACACATGACCGCATATCGCCCCTCGCCCCTCAAAATTAGTCTCTCACGCAGCGAACGGAAAACCCTTCGCGCTTGAAGTAACCGAATTTGTTGACTTCATCGCCATTGAAAACCAAATTCCGTCCCCAGGCATTGGTGGGTGTTGTATCTGTTATCGTCCACCAGTAGCCACGGTTACCGATGTTTCCGAAACTTCCATTGGCGCCTCGGTTACCTCCGGAAGCCCCTGAGAAACCACTTTGATTCGTAGCTTGTGTATTGGGGGTATTCCAAACACCGGTTCCACTTTGAATGGTACCCGTCGTCTTCATTTTACCTCCGGAAACATTTGAGGTATTCTCTCCACCATTGGCTGTTGGGTCCAAAAAGTTGATCAACTGATCCCACTCCAAGTCGGTTGGAACATGCCAACCTTCAGGGGCCAAATTCTTGCGCAAAGTCAAATCATTCGCAGAGGCTTCATCATAAATGCCGGCTACAGCATACCAGTTGTACAAACGCGCGTAGTTGGTAGAGTATGAAGCACTGTCATTGGCAAACCAACACCATGCGCCGGTTGTCAGACTTGACCATTCTGCAACACTTGTAACCTGTGGTATTGGGGTGCCATCGGAATAAGTGGCCACACTCAAGTTTCTATTCATCCATTCTTGCCCTCCAATAACGACAGAGGTTATCTCCTGCACGCCACCATTGTTTGCAAAGCTCACACCTGGAACAATGAGATAGCTACCATTACCTACAAAAAGAGTATCGCCTGTGACGCTCGCATTCACTCGCACATTCTCGGCGTGCAACGCATAGGGCACACTGATCATCTGCTGTGTTCCGATGTCAAAGAAGCCGGAACCAAAATCCAATTCCATTTGCAAAAATTTCGCACCACTAGCCCAGTCTACGTTCGCGAGAGAAACATTGCTTCCGAGTTGAACGGTTATTAAGCCCGTTGCACCGGTATTCACTGCATGAAGTTCCTGCCAAACGACTTCACCTGTAATCGTTTCGTTGTGTATGGTAAAACGTGCATTCACTGCACTATTTAAGACTGGCTGACCATCCACATTTCTGGCAATTGCCTGGTAAGGAATTAGCGCAGGTGCTTGAGCTGAAAGTAACATATTCAGCAACAGAAATGCAGATAAAAGAATAGAACGCATCATATATAAATTTTCTGGAAGGTAAGACAAACTATGAATCACAAAGTTCTTTCACACAGATGTTACTCATTACCTGCTGTTCACATTTTCTCCAAATTACTATTCCGCTTACTATACAGGAAGTAAACCACCACCCCAAGCGTTCCCCAGATGATAAACGCATACCAAGTATGGATACGCACTTGTGTCATAAGGAAGATGTTGAACAACACACCGAGCGGTGCAATGATATTGACCATCGGTGTTTTGTAAGGTCGCTCCAAATTTGGTTCGCGTTTACGGAGAATCAAAACTGCCAAACAAACCATCGAGAAGGCAAGCAATGTTCCCATCGAACACATTTCCGAAATATTGTTGATTGGAGTAACAGCCGCTACAATCGAAACAATGAGGCCCACAAGTATGGTGCTCTTGTAGGGGGTTTTGAACTTCGGATGCAACGAACCAAAGATGCCACGTGGCAACAAACCGTCTTTCGCCATGCCGAAGAAAATACGAGTTTGACCAAGCATCATCACGAGCATCACGGAGGTCAAGCCTGCAACAGCAGCAATGGTAATCGGATAGACGGCCCAACTAATGCCAGCCCCTGAGAAGGCCGAGGCAACGGGAGCTTTCAAATCGAGTGTGCTGTATGGAACCATTCCGGTGAGAACGAGCGAAACCAAAATGTAGAGAATCGTGCAAATAACCAACGAAGCAATGATAGCAAATGGAACGTCCTTCTTCGGGTTGATGGCCTCCCCTGCTTGCGTGCTCACTGCATCGAAACCGATGTAGGCGAAGAACACAATCGTGGCAGCCGTAAGGACACCGCCGAATCCGAAGTTCACTTCGCCTGTCGGATTACCCAACGCATCGAGCACGGGTTGCTCAGCAGGAATGAAAGGAGTCCAGTTCTCGGGGTTCACATAAAACGCACCAGCTATAATCACGAAAAGTACTACAGCCACTTTCAATATTACGATCAGATTGTTGGTACTCGCCGCTTCCTTGATGCCTTTGATGAGAATACCCGTCACTAACCATGTTATCAGGAAAGCAGGGAGGTTGAAGGCAAAACCCCCGTAAGTAATGGGATCATTGTTCAACCAATCGGGAATGTGCAGACCGAACATGTGCAAAAGCTTCGAGAAATATCCGCTCCACGCAACAGCCACGGTCGTGGCACCCATCATGTACTCAAGAATAAGGTTCCAACCAATGAACCAGGCGAAAAGCTCTCCCACCGTTCCATAAGCGTAGGCGTATGCAGAACCTTCTACAGGCAACACCGATGCAAACTCGGCATAGCAGAGCGATGCGAACAAGCAACCAATACCCGCGATCACAAACGAAAGAGCAAGCGCAGGTCCTGCATGGTCGTGAGCTGCAATTCCTGTGAGGGTGAATATACCTCCACCAATAATGGCACCTATTCCCAAGGAAGTGAGCCCCCACTTGGTTAGGATTCGCTTTAATTCGCTTTTACCGGCTTCTGCATGAAAGGCTGAGATAGGCTTTTTTCTCCAAACGCTTGACATAGATCTTTGATTTTTGGTGAGTGTTGAGTGGCAAGTATAAGCAATAATCAATTAATGCCTTGCTTATGCTGAATTCGGCGTGGTGAAAAGTAAAAAAGCCCCCCGAGCGGGAGGCATTCTTACTTAACCAAATCCATTTATTAACCAAAAAAACAAATCACGTCCTTGTTACGCGAGGCGTTTTTGAAAGGTTACAGATTCGATGAATTTATTATTGCTTTAGGATTGGGATACCTTTAAGTTGCTTGCCATCTGTCATGTGCAGATAATAGCATCCGGCAGAGAGTGTGGTAACATCAATGCGGGTTTTTCCCGAAATTCCACTACCCGCCAGCATCAACTTTCCGAAGGCGTCGAACAACTTCCATTCTGTAGTGCTTGCAGAAACAAGCTGCACATAATCGATTGCCGGATTAGGATAAATGAAATACTGAGAAGCAGCCTCAAACTCCGATGTACCCAATGAAATCAACGGATAACATTCGCTCGTTGCGGAACATCCGTTGAGGGTAATCTGAACGGCATAATTTCCCACTGGTACTTCCTCTGAGAGTGTCAGCTGCGATTGAGTAGCACCGGGAACGGGAGTTCCATCTTCGCAATCAATCCATTGGTAACTTCCATTGCTTTGCTCTGCGATTAAAGTCTCATTGCCGGTGGTGAGCACTCCGGTTTGCGGTAAGCCCTGAACCAATACAGATTGCGTGGATGTTTCAGTGCAACCTGTTTCAAGCGATGTATAGGTGTAGGTAACCTCATAGCTTCCTGGCACTACATCACTCGGAATGAAAGCACCATTGCTGACTCCGGGGCCGGCGAATACTCCACCCGCATTTACAGGTATGATTGTAGCGGGCTCATCGTTGAGGCAATACGCAGCAGCCAACCCTGTGAATGTGGCGTCTGGGGCATCCATCATAACGCAAACCGGTGATGACGTGCTCTGCTCGTTGCCCAGTGTTGCAACCACCGTGTAGCAGCCACCCGACGAAACTTCAGTAGTTGGACCTGTGCCTATGCTGACACCATTGCCATCAAACCAAGTAAACGTCACATTTGTCTGCGGGTCGACCGATAATAAATTGGTTTCACCTTCGCAGAACATAAGACCTCCCAATGCAGTAATTACAGGTGTCTGCAGGGCCGGAGCAGGCATTAACGATAAGGAAGAAGTGTAGATATAATCTCCGATACGAGTCGTATTTCCATTGGCAGCGTTACCGGCAGCATACATCGTTACGGGGATTGCCGCCGAAGGTGCGGTCCAACTGAAATTCCAGGTGCGCGTATTAGAAGCGAATCCCGAATTATCAATGTGAGTTATGGTAGCTCTGGAGTTGCCACTCACGGTGGCATTCAACACATGAGAATCTGTGCTTGGAGTCCACGATCCGGCATTCGCTCCACTTGCTTGCAAGGATTCAAGACCAAATCCAAAAAGCCCTATGCCCTCCTGTGCAACTGTGACACTCACCTGATAGGTTTGACCGGGAACATACATATTTCCATTTACGAGACCCGCAATGCTGACCGAAACACTTCCTGTTCCGCTATTCACCGCGAATGAGTTGTGACAAGAACCCGTGGCACAGGTTCCCTCTCCCGGAGAGCCGTTGGAGCCTGCCTTACCAGCCGAGTACTCAGCATTATTGGACGTCATGCTGGTTAGGCCGAAAGACAATGAAAGAGCAGATAAAAGTACGAGTACAGATTTTTTCATAGAAGTGGTTTAATGCATTGAACAAAAAAAGAAGTGAAACGGTTCACATGTTTCATACGAAATTAGGCCAAGAACACCCTACCTCCAACTATACTTCAATCAATGCCTCTTCATCAATTTTCTTTCTGAATACAATCTGCCCATCGAATACATCGAGCACAACGGCTTCTGACTTGTCGATTTTTCCGCTCAAGATGTATTTGGAAAGCTCGTTCATTACCTCTTTCTGAATTGTACGCTTCACCGGTCGTGCGCCATACTGCGGGTCATAGCCCTTATCGGCGAGATAAGTCAACGCATCGGGCGTAACTACCAGGTGAATATCCGCTTTCTCCAATCGCTCGTAAAGCAAGTGTAGCTGGAGCTTAACGATGTTCTCAATTTGAGATTTGCCCAGCGGGGTGAACATGATTACTTCATCGATGCGATTTAAAAACTCCGGACGCAAAGATGACTTCAAGGTCAACATGACATCCATTTTGGTACGATCAAAAAGTTCTGCATCTTCCGGGTCTTTCGCCTTCTCATAATTATCCTGGATGAGTTGCGAACCAATGTTGCTCGTCATAATGATGATGGTGTTTTTAAAATTCACAACTCGGCCCTTCGAATCGGTCAAGCGCCCATCGTCGAGAACCTGAAGCAACACATTAAAAACATCGGGGTGCGCCTTTTCGATTTCATCAAGGAGGATAACCGAATATGGTTTTCTGCGAACCGCTTCCGTTAGCTGTCCGCCTTCATCGTAGCCCACGTATCCGGGAGGTGCCCCCACCAGTCGGCTAACTGTGTGTCGCTCTTGATACTCGCTCATGTCGATGCGCGTCATTGCGTTTTCATCGTTGAAGAGAAAATCACTGAGCGCCTTTGCCAATTCTGTTTTCCCTACACCGGTTGTACCAAGGAAAATGAAAGAACCAATCGGCTTGCGTTCATCGCTCAAGCCTGCCCTGCTTCGACGTACTGCATCACTCAACGCAACGATAGCTTCATGCTGACCCACTACACGTTTACCAAGCTCATCTTCGAGACGCAGCAACTTCGCACGTTCGCTTTCAACCAATGCTTTTACGGGAATACCCGTCCAGCGAGAAACTACATCTGCAATTTCTTCAGGATCGACTTCTTCTTTCAGCATCTTGGAATTCGCCTGCAACTCCTGCAATTTCAATCGTCCATCTTCAATGCGCTGTTCCTGATCTTTCATTCTGCCGTAACGGATTTCGGCGACCAGACCGTAATTCCCTTCACGCTCGGCTTGCTCGGCCTGCAACTTTAAATCTTCCAGGGATGCCTTCGCACTTTGAATCGACTCCACCACATCCTTTTCACTTTGCCACTTCGCCGCAAGTGCATTTCGTTCTTCACTCAACTCACCAATTACTTTGTTCAAGTCGGTTAGTTTCGCTTCATTACCCTCACGTTTGATAGCCTCACGTTCAATTTCCAGTTGCATGATTTTACGCTCCAGCTCGTCGAGCTCCATGGGCTTCGAGTTTATCTCCATTCGCAACTTCGAAGCTGCCTCATCTATCAAGTCGATTGCTTTATCAGGAAGAAAACGATCGGTGATATAGCGCTGCGAAAGCTCCACTGCGGCAATGATGGCATCGTCTTTAATTTGAACCTTGTGATGGTTTTCATACTTCTCTTTCAAGCCGCGGAGAATGGAAATCGCGGCATCACGATCGGGTTCATCAATCATCACTTTCTGGAATCGACGTTCGAGTGCCTTATCCTTTTCAAAGTACTTCTGATACTCACTGAGCGTGGTTGCGCCTATTGAACGCAGCTCACCTCGGGCTAATGCGGGCTTCAGAATATTCGCGGCGTCCATCGCGCCTTCGCCTCCTCCGGCACCAACGAGTGTGTGTATTTCATCAATGAAGAGGATAATCTCTCCTTCACTCTTCTGCACCTCATTTACGACGGCTTTCAAACGCTCTTCAAATTCACCTTTGTACTTGGCG
>JAIYBR010000232.1 GCA_027488435.1 Flavobacteriales bacterium | reverse complement strand
CCGATAGACGGCGTTTCACGCACCTCCACCCGGCGTCCCAAGAGTAAGGCATCGACGGCATTTGAAACATATGGCTCCTGCACCTTGTCCGGATTGGCCCCGTTGTCGTCGAATGCGCCGTTGTACTTCACCACCCACCTGCCCTTCTCTTTCCAGATTACATAGGCATGAGGAGTCTTTTGCGCATCAAAGTTTTTGGCCACTGTTTGATTGGCGTCATGCAAGTAAGGAAAAACGAAATGCTCGGCAGCTGCCTTCGCACGCATGCGGCAAAAGGTATCGTCTTCATACATCACCGTATCGGTGGAACTTATGGCAATCAATGGCACACCCAGCGCAGTATACTTTTCATAAAACGCATTAAACCGTGGCGGATACAACTTGGCAAATGGACAATGGTTGCAGGTAAACACGATCACAAAGCCTCGCGCGTCCGGGTAATCAGCGAGCGAAACCATGCGCCCGTCCACATTCATCAACGAAAAATCCTCGACCAAACGCTCCTTCTTTGTACCGGCGGCAAGGAACATGAGTGCTGACAATAGCATGAAAAACAATGGACGTTGAATCATGGTTGTTGTAGGAATTGATTGAGCATGACACGCGTAACGCGTTGTGCCGTGAACTGTCGTTTTTTCTGATTGCCATTGAACACTAAGGTAGCCGGAATGGATCCGCTCCACTGCTTGTCGATGCGGGTAATCCATCGGTTGCCGGTTTCAGCAAGCAACCAAACAGGTTGGGTAATCTCAAATTTGCGGAGCAATGGTAAAAGCGCTTCCTTCGCATCCTCTTCAAAGTCTAGGCTCACATACACTAGTCGCACCTTTTCACTCGCATGCTCCCGCGCAAACGCCTGCAACTCGGGAAGTTCTTGAATGCACGGCGCACACCACGACGCAAAAAAATTAATGACGTAAGTGGTGTCGTTTTTCTGCTTCAGCAATTCCTCCAGCTGAGACACACTTACCTTCACATATGGCTGTGCCGTAAGCGAGGAGCACAATGCAAGCAGCACAATGAAACATACAGCCCGCATGGTCTTATTCTATGATGAACGAACGGGTGATAATGCGCTTGGTGCCTTCCTCGGTTAGAACGAAGTTGTACAAACCGGGAGACAGCATCGACACATCCATTCCATTCGTCAACTGCGGACGAGGTAACATCATCACCACCTTGCCTGAGGCGTTTACAATCTTTACGTAGTAGGCTTGCAGAGGTGTTCCTTCAAACCTCACCGAAATACGATTGGTTGCGGGATTGGGATATACAACAAAATCGGATGTCGGTATTTCCTTCACCGAACTGCTGTTATCGGTAACTACGAATTGCCCCATCATGCCCTCATCTTCGTGCAGCGAAATATGGCAGTGATACATAAAAGGATGCTCGGCATCGGCGTAATCATCAAAACGCGCAATGAATCGAACCGTTTGCTGACGCGGAACAAACACTACATCTTTCCAACCACTCTGCTCCGCCGTGGGGGCCGCTCCATTCACCGAAAGAATTTTGAATTCGACATCGTGGATGTGAAACGGATGACCGAATACGGAGGTGCTGCGCAGTTCCCAAATCTCTGTGTTATTCAAGGGTACGGAATGATTGATATAGTCGATATCGAAAATATGATGCCCTAGAATGAATGCATTGGGGCCCGTGGTCCCGGGAACTCCAGTGCTATCACTCAAGGTAATAACGCGAGTCAACTGCGCTTCTGATTCCAGCGGAAATACATTCGTTACCAATGTGGTTGGAACTGCTGTAATCGGATTGGCCGTTGCTGCAGCAACATTGAAATGCACAAGATTGAAATCGATATGACCGAGCGCATTGGCAAACGGACCGTTGGGGAAATTCTCTCCACCGGGAATAAATGGCTGCAGTGAGGCATTAAATGCTTTGAAATCAAAGGAGCCTCCCTGTTGTCCGCTGAAGTCAACCATTATTTCCACCCGCTCACCGGCGTGGAGCAAATAGCGATTCACTGCCACAGGAGCATCGAGCAATCCGCCATCGGAAGCAATCACATAGAAGGTTCGGTTGTCACTGAAGCCAAGATTAAACGAACGCTCAATTGCGGCATTCAACAAGCGGAAGCGAATCATCTGTGCAGGAACCGTGTGCTGCGGACGCAAGGTCATATTCACCAGGGCGCTATCGCCGTATGGCACTACTGAAAACTGATTGGCCGCCGTGAAATCGCGGTCAGTAAGCACGAGCGGAATGTCGTCCACTCCATAGGTGCGCGGCAAGGCCAGGGCTGCTTCTTGCTCATCACGTACGATGATCAGTCCACCGATACCCTTGCCGATGTGATCCATGGTCATCTCGTGCAAGTGAGGGTGATACCAATACGTCGCTGCGTTATTGGTCACTTCCCAGTAGGGTTGCCACACAGTGCCCGGAGAAATAATTTGATGCGGGCCTCCGTCCATCACCGCAGGCAAGTGCATACCGTGCCAGTGAATAGTCGTTGCTTCATTGAGCTGATTATGCACATTCATGTGCACGGTTTCTCCCTTATTAAAGATGAGTGTGGGTCCCCAAAACTTACCATTGATACCGCCGGTAATAGTTTGTTGTCCATTGCTAACGACT
>JAIYBR010000077.1 GCA_027488435.1 Flavobacteriales bacterium | reverse complement strand
TTGCCCATTCAAATACAAATTTCGAAGCATCAAATTGAGTTCATCGATTGAAGGTAAAAACCAATCACTTTGACCACCCAGTGTTAAATCGTCGCATAGTTGAGCGGCAAATGACGCCTCGTTACATCCTGATACAATGAGGCTCGTATTGGCTTCGCCGCTCCCCAAGGCAAACTGAGTACCCGGAATTGATGTCCCTTCACAACCCCAAGCAATTCCTGTGCTTTGGTCGCTTGTGGCTGATTCCAAATACTGCCAACCACCATTCATATTTCCTTTATCGAAGAAAACAATGCCACCGCCCGGTCCCGTTTGTCCGACAGATAGCGTATTGAAACTTACCTCATTTCCATAAGCCGAAATATTATTTTCTGTCACGGCATAAGCACGCACAAAGTAGGTGGTGTTTGCGTTCAATAAATGAACATACCCAAAACTGAAATCCGAGATTGTATCAAATGCACCTATACCATTTCCCATCACGATTTTATTTGAAGTAATCGTTGGGTTGGATGAAGTAGCATATACAATCCCTCTTTCTATGATTTGGTTTCCATTGGCATTGCTAATGGCACCGCTAAAGGTGGCTGAATTGGATGTTATCCCCGAAACAGCATTGGTTGTGATTGTCGGCAAAACAAGGTTACCCGTGCCACCGCTGTTTCCACCTGCCACGAAGGTTTGTCCGTTACTCAGGTAAAGCGTATCACCCGCTGAAGAGACAGATGTAATCGTAATACCACTGCTGCCCGAGACAATTCCCGCGCTCTTCGCATACAACGCATACGGTACGCTCAACAGTTGTGTGGTGCCCATCGTCACGAAGTTCGATCCGCCTGCAGCGTCCATGCCCACTTTCAAGTAGTAGGTGTCGTTGCTCCAATCGATCGTGGCCATCGAGCCGCTTTGCACTGCACCGGCGCCTATCACCAAATTGAACAACCCAAACGCGTCGGTATTCACAAAGTGGTTTTCGCTGTATTGCGATGCTCCCGTGGGCGATGTTTTCAAAATGGTAATCTGGATGCCGATGGTAGACGTCGCAATGGGATCGCCCGCCGCATCGCGCGCCACGGCGCTGTAGTTAAAAGCGTTGGGTGGCACTTGCGCATGTACTATCGACAAAAGCACCACACAAAAAACGAAGAGTAGACTTATTCTTTTCATACCGGATGAGGTTTCTTTTTTGGAAAGGACGAAGGTATTATGTTTTGTCATCGAGTGCAAGGAATGCGAGGAGTGTAGGATTGTAGGAGTGTAGGATTGAAGGGGTGAGGGGTAAGGGGTGAGGGGTGAAGTGTGAAGTGTGATTGGTTAGTGGTCAGATTTTCGGAGGAGAATGGAGAATGGAGAATGAGGGCGGAACCAGGAATTGACCGAGACTTACATGTCAATACCTCGCCATTCGCCACTCGCCATTCGCCATTCGCCCCTCAAAAAACAATCTCCCTCACTCCCCCCTCATCGCGTATGCTCAGCTCGTGCATGCCCTCGGTGAAAGGCGCGGCAATCTGTGGCCATTCAATAAAAACGTAGGTTCCTGTTTCGAGATATTCTTCAAAGCCGATGGCGCTGAGTTCTTCAACGCGGTTCAGACGATACAAATCGAAGTGATATAGTTTGCGACCATCGGCGAGGGTGTATTCATTCACGAGTGAAAACGTGGGACTGCCCGCAAAAGGCACATTCAATGCGCGACAGACTCCTTGAATAAAGGTCGTTTTTCCGGCTCCCATTTCGCCATACACGGCAAACTGACCGCCGTTGGGAAAGTGCTCGACAAACGTATTGGCAACCACCTGCATTTCTTCTGTCGTCGCAGCGGTATACGTATGGGTTGATTGGCCGTTCAATGCACTACAGATATTGATGTAGAAAGGAGGCGCCTTCCGCCCCCTATAATCCTACAATCCTATAATCCTACAATCCTTTAATGTCCCGCAGGCGCATGCGTCGTATCGGCATGAGCTCCTTCCGCAGCCACCACATGAGTCGTGTCGGAGTGCGCTTCTTCAGACTTTGCAGCAGGGGCCTCCACCTTCTTAGGAGCGTCAATTTTTGCTCCCAAACGTTCTGCAGGGGCTTCCATTTTGTGGTTCAAATTGGTAAACAACAAGGAAACTGCTACAGCAGCAGGGAGGATAATCCACAAAATAGTGCGCTCGTGTGAAGAATGGTTTGGGTCGTGATTGGCCATGGTTTCTGTCGGTTTGTTGGGGCCAAAAATAATAGAAACCTCCTCTTCCAACAACGCATTTCCTTTCAACAATGGGTGGTCAAAACCTGATGAATATCCTCTTCTTCGGAAACAAACGACAACGTATCTTGGCCTGAAGGAACCACAAACCACCTGCCCAACATGGACAACAAAAAAGACGCGATGCGCGCGCTGGCCAAAGAAGCCGCGCTAATGCCACAAGAAGAATTGGTAGCGGTGCACAAAAAGCACTCGCGTCTGACCATTGGAATACCCCGCGAGACTTCTTTCCAGGAGCGACGCGTGGCCTTGGTTCCGGAAAGCGTGGCGTTGCTCGTCAACAACGGACATGACGTGGTGGTGGAAACCAACGCAGGAAAAGAATCGAATTTCCAGGATCACGATTACAGCGAGGCCGGTGCCCGCATCGTGTACAGCCCAGAAGACGTTTTCAAAAGTGAAATTATACTGAAGGTGGCGCCTCCGAGCATGGCCGAAATTGAAATGATGCCCGGCAAGCAACACCTCATCTCTGCCGTTAACCTGCCCACCCAAAAAGCAGAAACCTTTCACGCGCTCTCTGCCAAGAAAATCACGGCCGTTGCGTGGGACTATATCCGCGATGAAACACACATCTACCCCGTGGTGCGCGCTATGGGTGAAATCGCGGGCAATACTTCCGTGCTTATCGCAGCAGAATACCTCAGCCACGCCAGCGGTGGACAAGGGCTTATGTTCGGAGGCATTTCGGGGGTGAAACCAACCGAAGTCGTGATTCTTGGTTCGGGCACGGTGGCCGAGTTTGCCGTGCGTGCTGCCTTGGGATTGGGCGCTTCGGTGAAAGTGTTCGACAACAGCACCTACAAACTACGTCGTCTGCAAAACGATGTGGGGCACCGCCTCTGGACCAGCACCATTCAACCTTCTGAGCTGCGCAACGCGCTCGACTCAGCCGATGTGGCCATCGGGGCGATTCACGCAAGCCGCGGACGCACGCCGGTTGTCGTAACAGAAGATATGGTGAGCAACATGAAATACGGCAGTGTGATTGTCGACATCAGCATCGACCAAGGCGGTTGCTTCGAAACCTCGCGCGTAACTACGCACGACAAGCCCGTGTTCAAAGAGCATGGCGTGATTCACTACTGTGTTCCCAACATTGCCTCGCGTGTGTCGCGCACTGCGAGCTATGCGCTGAGCAACATCTTCGCGCCTACCATTCTCTCCATCGGCGACGAAGGGGGCATCGTGAACCTCGTGCGCCACCAGGAGGGCTTTCGAAGCGGCGTATATATGTACAACGGAACACTCACCAACGAGAACATCGCCAACCAATTCGAACTGCCTTGGAAGGATTTGAATTTGCTGCTGGCGGTGTTTTGATTTCAAATTGCTTTCGCTGACTCAAGTAGGAGTGTTAAGGTTGCTGTGATCTCTGCGCCTTGAAGTTTCTTTCGTGCTTACCTTTGATCAAACGTTTATCCGTGCGACTTCTTCTCTGCCCACTTGCACTGCTCATCAGTGCGCTGATTACGGCTCAATCGCCCATCCTCATTCCGTATCAAGCGCTTGCTCGTGACGGTGCAGGACAACCATTGGTGAATACGGCCTTGCTCGGAAGATTTTCAATTCACGATGCAACACTCGATGGTGCTCTTGTTTGGCAAGAATTGCAATCCTTGAGTACAAATGAGGTGGGATTATTCACGGCTCAATTGGGAAACACGGTTTCGCTCGCCCAAGTGAATTGGGCGCAAGGCGCCAAGTTTATGCAAGTGGAACTTGACTTGGGAAATGGTTTTATTGATCTCGGCACGCAGCAAATGCTCAGTGTTCCGTATGCGCTTTATGCTCAAAATGTGTCGGCGCGTGTAAGCACTGTGGGAGACACATTATTCATTGGAAACGGACAATTCGTGATTGTGCCTGCGATTAGTGAGGCCAACAACCCGCTGATAACCGGAACGACCTTGCATACCTGCGGCGCTTCCGGCATTCTCAACGCCGCATCTTC
>JAIYBR010000179.1 GCA_027488435.1 Flavobacteriales bacterium | reverse complement strand
GTATGGAGCGCATGTAAGCTAAATCGTATGCACCATGGTGTGTTGGGCCATCAGCACCTACTACTCCACCGCGGTCAAGGCAGAACACCACTTGTAGTTTTTGGAGAGCAACATCATGCACAACCTGGTCATATGCTCGCTGCATGAATGAACTGTAGATATTGCAAAAAGGAACCAAGCCCTGCGTTGCCATACCCGCACTAAATGTAACTGCGTGCTGCTCTGCAATACCCACGTCGAAGGCGCGCTCAGGCATTGCTTCCATCATAAACTTCAACGAACATCCCGAGGGCATTGCCGGCGTTACGCCCACAATCTTCTCGTTCTTTTCAGCCAACTCGATAATGGTATGGCCGAACACATCTTGATACAACGGTGGTTGTGGCGACTTCGGCACAACCTTCACAATTTCTCCCGTTTCCTTATTGAATAAACCAGGTGCATGCCACTTCGTTGGGCTACCCTTCTCGGCAGGCTCGTAACCCTTGCCCTTCATGGTAACACAGTGTAAAATCTTCGGTCCTGGGATGTTTTTCAAATCTTTCAGCACCGCAGCCATATGCTCTACATCGTGACCATCAATGGGTCCGAAATAGCGCCAGTTCAATGCTTCAAACAAATTACTTTCTTTCACCAAAGAAGACTTCAGTGACTCAGAAACCTTATGCACTATCGACTGAGCACTGCTACCAAACGTAGATAGCTTGCCAAGTAAATTCCACACTTCATCCTTCACCTTGTTGTAGGTATGTGATGTAGTAATGTCGGTCAGATATTCTTTCAGCGCACCCACATTAGGATCGATGCTCATGCAGTTGTCATTCAGAATGACGAGAATATTCGCATCGGCCGTTCCGCCATGATTGAGTCCCTCAAACGCCAAACCCGCTGTCATTGCGCCATCTCCAATGACGGCAATTACCTGACGGTCCTTTTCTTTCTTGACCTTAGACGCAACCGCCATTCCAACAGCTGCACTGATAGATGTAGAAGAGTGACCAACACCAAAGGTGTCATACTCGCTCTCGCTGCGCTTGGGAAAACCACTAATGCCTTTGTATTTGCGATTCGTGTGAAACACATCGCGTCGTCCGGTTAGAATTTTATGGCCATAAGCTTGGTGACCAACGTCCCAGATTAGCTGGTCGTAAGGAGTATTGAACACGTAATGCAGAGCTACGGTCATTTCAACCACACCGAGACTGGCGCCGAAGTGACCTCCTTTTTCACTCACGATGTCAACAATGTATTGACGCAACTCTTTCGACAATTCGGGTAGTTGGTCAGTCTTCAGCAATTTGCGAAGATCTTCGGGAGTATTTATTTGGGCCAACAATGGACCCGGCTTGTACGGATTGCTCATGTGCATGGGTGCTAACGTGAAATTGACGACTGCAAAAATTATAACAAGGTGTTAGCTTGAAAGTTCGCTAAAATACCCCCCGTTGAATGAATACGCAACCCCGAAAACCAGGCTTAGGCGTTCACAATCTGCAATATGCTCTCGAATATCTCTCGACCATCGGTGTTTTCCAGCTCAAAATCAGCGGCGCGCTCGG
Organism: Flavobacteriales bacterium; assembly: GCA_027488435.1. GTDB lineage: Bacteria > Bacteroidota > Bacteroidia > Flavobacteriales_D > Sanyastnellaceae > JAIBBG01. Next base: position 5,971 of record JAIYBR010000179.1, on the reverse strand, counting down.
GATGCGGCATCATTCCAAACACGTTACGCTGCTTGTTGCAGATACCGGCAATGTTCAACATGGAGCCATTCGGATTCGACTCTTCGGATGTTTCTCCATCGAGGTTGCAATAACGAAATAAAATCTGGTCGTTTTGAATAATCTCCTTTCGCTCGGCATCGCCCGCAAAAAACTTTCCTTCTCCGTGAGCAATTGGAACCTTGTAGGCCTTTTCGAAATCGAGACCACGCGTGGGTAAGGCCGTTTTAGATACCGGCTTCAAGAAAACATTCTTACAAATAAACTTGCGGCTATCGTTGTGCAGCAAAGCACCCGGCAGCAATTTCGCCTCACACAAAATCTGAAACCCGTTACAAATTCCCATGACATATCCGCCTTTGTTGGCGTGTGCTACAACTTCATTCATGATAGGCGAAAAACGCGCTATGGCGCCGCTGCGTAAATAATCACCATACGAAAATCCTCCGGGGAGAAAAACAAAGTCGACCCCTTGTAAGTCGGTGTCCTTGTGCCAAAGCTTCACAACATCCTGATGCAGCACATCGCGAAGTGTGTATACCAAATCTTCATCACAATTACTTCCGGGGAAAACGACAACGCCAAATTTCATGGTTCTGATTTTGGTGCAAAAATACAACGCGGGTAGTTTTTAACCGCAATGGCGCAAAGAGAACTGCGGAGAATTGCGGCCACACTTAAGTCACAAAAATTATTCTTTTGATTCTTCTTTGCGACTTCGCGGTTAAAGAAACGCCATCAATGATCTAGACTCTTCTCCCACTTACTCACAGCTACAGTTGCCACCGCATTTCCGACAACGTTCGTCGCGCTACGACCCATATCGAGTAGGTGGTCAACGCCCAATAACAAAAGCAAACCGGCTTCCGGAATCCCAAATGACGAGAGCGTTCCAGCTATCACAACCAGCGATGCGCGCGGCACACCGGCAATCCCTTTACTCGTAATCATGAGCACCAGAAGCATCGTAATCTGCTGGTCGAAACTCATGTGAATGCCGTAACTCTGAGCAATAAACAAGCTCGCGAATGTCATGTACATCATGGAGCCATCAAGGTTAAATGAATAGCCCAACGGCAAGACAAAACTTACTATGCGGTTTTTGCAACCAAATCGCTCCAACTCCTCTAGTGTCTTCGGAAAAGCGGCTTCACTGCTGGCTGTAGAAAAAGCCAACAACAACGGCTCCTTAATTCTGCTAACGAGTGTCTTCACACGCTTTCCAACCAACAGATACGCTGCAACAAGCAATAGCACCCACAATAACAACAAGCCGAAATAGAACTCACCGATAAAAACACCGTAGGTCACCAGAACCCCCAAACCTTTCTTAGCTACGACGGCCGTCATCGCCGAAAAAACGGCGAATGGCGCAAAGTTCATAACGTATCCGGTAATCTTCAGCATGACGTGTCCAACTGCATCAAGCGCTTTAATGACAATCTCACCTTTCTCTCCCAACGCCGCAGTCGCAACTCCAAAAAACAACGAGAACACAACAATCTGCAAAATCTCATTGGCGGCCATTGCCTCAATTACACTCTTCGGAAAAATATGCGTAATCACTCCCTTAAAAGTCATCGCCGCTTTGTCAATGCCCGTTGCAGCATCGGCCGGCGGAAGCTCCAGATGCATCATTGTGCCCGGCTGAAAGAGATTAACTAGCAAGCAACCCAACAGCAACGAAACAAACGAAGCGGAAATAAACCATAGCATTGTTTTACCACCTATGCGACCTACGGCTTTAATATCACCCAGTTTCGCAACACCCACTACCAGGGTCGAGAACACGAGCGGTGCAATAATCATTTTGATCAGCCGCAAAAAAATGTCGGTAAGAATAGTAATGTTATCAAGAATGCCAACGAGTGACGCATTTGTGGCTCCTTCCGCAGTTGCCGGGTAAGAAGCGTTGAGCAATACACCCGTTACGATGCCAACGAGCAGGGCGATAAAAATCCAGAGCGTAAGTTTATTGGACTTGGTCATACATGAAACATTAGAGCGCCAAATTAAGGCGATTAACGAACTTTCCTCACCACCTGATCTTTGAGCAGGGCCGCGTTCTTATTGGCTAGTTGACCGCATGCCGCATCGATGTCCTTGCCGCGCGAGCGACGCACATTCACCACGAGGTTTTTCGACTCCAGAAATTTCGCGAATGCATCTACTCGCTCCGGACTGGCCTGCTGATATTCGCCGTCATCAATTGGGTTGTATTCAATGATGTTGATTTTAACCGGCAAACTCTTGCAGTAATTGGCCAATTCATGAGCATCCTTCAGCGAATCATTGAAGTCTTTAAAAATGATGTATTCAAACGTGACGCGTGTTCCGGTCTTTTCATGAAAATACCTAAGCGCCTGTGCCAAAATCTCGAGGTTGTTGCTCTCGTTAATATCCATGATTTTGTCGCGCTTCTCATCATTCGCAGCATGCAGCGACAAGGCCAGATTGAACTTTACACCATCGTCGCCAAGTTTGGTAATCATTTTAGCAACACCCGCGGTGCTCACTGTGATGCGCTGTGGCGACATTCCCAAACCATCCGGTGATGTGATTTTTTCAATAGAGGTCATCACATTCTTGTAGTTGAGCAACGGCTCTCCCATGCCCATATACACAATGTTGGAAAGCGGAATATTGTAACGCTCCTGTGCTTGATTTCGCAGATAAACTACTTGATCATAAATCTCCCCTGCCGTAAGGTTGCGCAACATTTTCAGTCGGCCGGTACCACAAAACGCACACGAAAGACTGCATCCAACTTGAGAAGAGATGCAAGCTGTCATGCGTGAGGCAGTAGGTATAAGCACTCCCTCAACCACTTTCCCCGGCTCGACTTCAAAAGCACACTTGATTGTTTTGTCGGAACTGATTTGCTGGTCGACCAGCGTAATTCCATGAAGCGAATAGTTTGCCGTGAGCAGCTCGCGCGTTGCCGCCGAAAGGTTGGTCATATCCTCAAAACGAGTAGCAGACTTTTTCCATAGCCACTCCATGACCTGTTTAGCACGGAACTTCTTCTCGCCGTGTGAGTCAAAAAACTGACTGAGCTCCTCCTGAGAAAGGGTGCGTATGTCGGACTTAGCGCGCTCCATGAGAGCGCAAAGATAGACTAGGCCTGCTTCTTGAAAACGAAACGATACGTTATCACCTTGCCATCAGGTGCTGTATCGTTTGATAATTTGATTTTAGAAAGCTTATTCACCACGTATTCCGTTAACTGCGGACTGGTTGAGTTGATATGAAGAATCTGAATTTTCCCGGCCGCATCAATTTTGAAACTTACCTCTACTAAACCATCGAGGTTGGGCTGCTGAATTTCAGTTTTATTCGGTTTGCCTTGTGTGAAGACATTGGGAGATGCCAAAACAAGACACAACGCCAACATGGCTTTCGCCCAAAGGCGTGTGTGATTTGTGCTATGTGCAGTGCTGAAAAACATCAGGGACGAAGAGAAGACGCTGAATCTATAGGTTTAGTTACTTCGTGTTCAAAATTATTGGTTTCGGGCAATGGGTTACGTTTTTCAATCTATACTCGCTCACTCAATTAACATTCTATGACGAGGTTCGGTCTTATATGCTTGTTTTTTACAACAAGCTGCTTTTTTTCCCTAGCACAAGTGGTGCCAGACACTACGCGCATCAACATTGGCGACAAAACCATTATTGTGATTGATGCCAACCCGATTGAAAACCCGCTGCCCAAGATCGAAAAACATGACAAACCAGCCAAGCCTGACCGGCTGTCTGACAGCGACCTGAAATATGAGCTAAACCACTTCGCGGGGGTCGACTTTGGTTTTTGCATGCTTCTGGACTCCCGAGGGAGCTTGAAGCGCGATAGCAGCACCGAATGGTTGTCAATCAACAATGGCCGATCACTCAACTGGCGACTGAATCTTATAGAAGCAAAGGCGAGAATTCACAAGGATTATATTGGTATTTATACCGGCTTTTCTGTGTCGTTCTGTAGTTATGGATTAATCAACAACATCAACATTGAGGTGAATGAAAAGTCTGAAGCAATGGGAGTGCCTGTCGATCCGCAAGAGCGTCAATTCTCGAAGAATAAGCTAAGAACGACAGCCCTCCAGGTTCCTGTAATGCTCGAGTTCAACACAAAAAAGAATAACAAGAAAAACTTTCATTTCGCGGTCGGCGCCTTGGGGGGCTGGGTTTCGTCGGTTATTACCAAACAAAAATGGGAAACCGAACGCGGTGATTTTACCGAAAGGAGAAGCGGTGGCTTTAGGGTTACACCCTACACCCTGGATATGGCTATTCGTCTCGGATATCGGAGAACAGCCGTTTTCTTCACCTACGCGCTGACACCTCTTTTCATTGCCAATGTGGGCTTGCCTGTTTACCCCATAAGCTTCGGGGTTCAGTTGCTTCAGTTTTAAACATACACCACCCGTTCATCTGTCACGGGTTGTTCTCCCTTGTAGCACTGAAGCAAGCGCGCAACCGTTGTCACGTCCTTTTTGCAATAAACCTCTATGCGATCCAGGTCTCCCTGTTCGTAATACACAGAGCGCACCTGGCTGCCATCAATATCATCCTTCGGAGTTGGTATGCCGAAAATCTTAGCCAACACTTTTATGGATGTGTAGTTTTTATAATCGCCAAACTTCCACAACTCCATCGTGTCGAGGTGCGCAACTTCCCACGGTTTCTTGCCGGCAATGTTCAGCAACAAAGGCAATTTAATTCGATGAATAAGCATGCGACGGCACAAGTATGGAAAATCAAACTCCTTTCCGTTATGGGCGCACAGCATGCGAAACGGATGGTTGGTGCGCGTCTCTAGGAGCTCCGAAAAATCAGCAAGCAGTTTATACTCCTCGTGGCCATAAAATGAGGTTACTCGAAAAACCCGTTCATTCATGCTCATGGCAAAATATCCCACACTAATGCAGACAATTTTTCCGAACTCTGCATAAATGCCCGCCTCCGAATAACTCTCTTCAACCGTAGTTCCATTTTTCTCGCGTGAGTGCCTGCTCTTATCGGTCCAAAGCTGCTTCAGTTCATCATCCAGCAAATCGAATCCCGATTGTTGTGGAACCGTCTCAATGTCGAGGAATAAAACTTCTTCAAGTCGCAATTGATCGAGCATAGAATTAATTGTTAGGTGAGTAAAATTCCCGGTGACCCAAACACAGGCAAGTCCTGTAAATCTTCGTCATACATATCGGGCGTATAAACAAACTTCTTGTCAAAGATTCGGTTACCGACGTAATAGCTCACCCAATAACGGTGGCTGATCTTAAACGAATCGGGCATAAGCACCTCAAACGGTTTCACACTTTCTGCTGGAATATCGTTGAGAAGAAATCGCAACGTCGCCGTTTGCTTCTCCTTTCCTTCGAGCTTTCCTTCTCCTGAGGCATTCACAATCACCGCCTCCAATGGCTCCTTTCGATTGTTGACGATGTATACCGACCAATTATCGCGGTTGGGGAGAAAAGCGACATACACGCCGCTCACTTCTTCTATATCTAAGTCCTTCTTCATTTATTCGATTTTGAAGTTTGAGAAATACGAATGGCCATATCCAAATAGCGATATAAGTCGACGGGCATATGCTTCACGCGCTCTTTGCTTTGCGTGTGACCCAAGCGAACCACCACGAGTTCGAGATCGGGAACACACAACACATATTGTCCTCGCAAACCGCGGCAAGCAAAGAACGAATGGCCTTCGTGATCGCCCATCCACCATTGCCTTCCATACCAGTTGCATGGTTCTGATTTTTCGTCAGGAACACCGTGAGGTGTGATGGATTCTTCAACCCAAGAAGATGAAATAATCGTGTCGCCTCGCCACACACCATCATGCATGAAGAGAAGTCCCAATCGCGAAAAATCACGCGCAGATGCATAGAAGCCGCTGAATGTTTTCTCAATACCATATTCTTTATCCAGATTCCAATACGCATTTTG
>JAIYBR010000038.1 GCA_027488435.1 Flavobacteriales bacterium | reverse complement strand
TCTTTGGCTAGAATCTTCATAAGTAAACAGTGAAATAGTTTTAACTTTATCCCTTACACCTTTCAAACTCCCTCATCACATCCACCAGCACTTGCACACTCTCGATGGGCAGTGCGTTGTACATGCTGGCGCGGTAGCCGCCTACAGAACGGTGACCTGCGATGCCACTGATGCCGGCGTCCTTCCACAATTTGTCGAACTCAGCTGCGATGCTGTCGTCGTTGAGTCGGAAGGTGGGGTTCATCCACGAGCGTGAGGCGGGCTCGCTGTGACCGTGGAAAAGCGAGTTGCGATCGAGCTCATTGTAGAAGAGATCCTTCTTCGCACGATTGCGGTCTTCCATACCTTTTAATCCGCCGTTGTTCTTAATCCAGCGCAACGTGAGCATGCTCGCATATACCGCAAAAACAGGAGGCGTGTTGTACATCGAGTCTTTCTCGATGTGTGCTTTCAAATCCATATAAGTCGGAAGCTTGCGGCCTGTTTTGCCAAGCTGTTCGGTATCGATCACATAGAGCACAGTGCCCGCGGGTCCCATGTTCTTCTGCGCTCCGGCATAGATCATAGCAAACTGATTGGCGTCAAACTGCTTCGAAAAAATATCGGAGCTCATGTCACACACCATCGGCACATCGCATTTCGGATAGCTTTGATATTGTGTTCCGTAAATAGTATTGTTCGACGTGAAGTGGAAATAGTCGTAACCCGATGGTACTTCAAAGGAAGGAATGTAGCTGTGGTTCTTATCCGACGAGTCGGCTATCACATCTACGTTGCCCACTAGTTTCGCTTCTTTGATGGCGGCAGCGGCCCAAACGCCTGTGTTGGCGTATGCAGCCTTTCCGCCTTCTTTCAAATAGTTCAGCGCTGTGGTGTAAAAACCGAGCGTAGCACCACCTTGAAGGAAAAGCACTTCGAAGCGTGGCTCGAGATTGAGAATGTCTTTCACGAGTTGACGTGCCTCATCCATGACACGTTCGAAGTTTTTCGAACGGTGTGAGATTTCAATTAACGACAGGCCCATGCCATCAAATTCGCGGATGGCTGCGGCGCTTTGTTCAATTACTTCTTGCGGAAGAATGCAGGGGCCTGCACTAAAGTTGTGGATTTTACTCATGAAGACGTGCGTTGAATTTTCGAGCACGAATTTACGCAAAGACTTGGCTATCTGCCGGCTTCTATAATCTCTGTTGCCTTCTGTTTGTTGCGCGCCAAATAGAACTCATTTAGTACATCTCGAATCTGCTCCGGATCGTAAATGTGATTTTTTGACGCAATGAGCAAAGCGATTTTATTGTCTTCCTGCGTTAGAATGCTCATCATGGCTCGCAGTTGTTCAGTGCGAATGCATTGTTTGGACGCGAATTCGGCTAGTAAACTAAGTTTTTTCGATTCAAAAGGCTGAGCCTCTACACCGGTAAGCATGGCTTGATAGGCGGCATCGTCGGCAACAGGATAACATCCGGTATGGTTGGGTGTATTTGCTGCGGAAGAATCTGAATCCGCGTTTGTTGACATTTCAGGAAAAATCATTTCCGATTCACCCTTAAGAATGAATTTTAACGTGCCCTTGCTCCGCTCAATGGCAAATTCGACTGACGTGTTCTTCTTGATGGTTATCACTTGTGTAAAGCTGAGTTCAGGCCGCGCTGGGAAGTCTGCTTTGAAGTTGATTTTGCCCGATGTAGGTTGATCGAGCGTGAGGGAAAGAACAGGGATTTGATTAACTGTCTTTTCATTCATTGAAAACGAGAAGGGCAATGAATCGGGCGATTCGACACGTATACGGCATTGACTGAAGGCCGCAAGACTCAGCACGAGCAGACTAGTAATCGATAATGTGCGAATCAGCGTTTTCATTTCTGCTTTTACTCTATGCGTGCTGCAAGGTTTCCTAGCGGTTTAAATCGTTTCAATCGCTCTGGCAAGTAAGATAACGGATTGCTGCCGCCTCTTCCTAACATGCGAGGAAATGCAAAAATACCGAGGATGCATGTGCCGGGTATGACAATAACAGCGGTAGCTAATGTGGCAAGCCCCGGTAATTGGAACCAAAAAGCGACGGTGTGTACTGTCCAACCGGCTGCCGCGCAAATCGCTCCGAGAGCTATACCTGGCAACCAGGCTGCGAACAAGGCGCCCCAGCGAAGTTCGATAAGACGGATAGTCATGAACATATTCATGAAGTAGTGAATGACGGTAGCCAGCACGATGCCTGCAGCCGCGCCTTTCATGCCATGTGACGTGCCGAACCAAATTCCTGCAGCCATGAGCGCCACATAGATTGCCTTGAATAGCGATCCTTGAAATACGGCGTCTTTTGCGCGAAGCAGTGAGTCACCCAATTTGCTCATAGAGCGAAACACAACAGCGAGAAACAACACTTTCAAAATGGCGGCTGTTTCGAGGTAGTCGATACCCAGCCAAAGGGTGATGAGCTCATCGGCGAAGAAGAGCATGAAAATGCTCGACGGAATGAGCACGATGCCGAGCATCGAGGTGGCAAGCGTAACCGTTTTTTGCAATCGTTCGCGATCGTCTTGCATGCGCGACATACCACTGAACAGCACGCTGTCGCTCAGCTTACCCATGATGGTAATGGGTTGTGTCATAGCGTAGCTGGCCCGCTCAAAGTAGGAGGCCATGTTGCGTTGTTCTGCCGAAAGCTCTGTTTGTCCTGCTCTCAGTGCGCGCGGAACGAGTAGCACATCGAGTTTTGTTGCCAAGTAATTCAATGCGTTGAAGAGCGTGCTGCCCGCTCCATAGCGTATGAGTTCACGCGTGTATTTCCATTCCCACTGAAGGGTTACGCGCACAGGCTCGAAGTACCACAGGGCAAGGGTCATGAGCATGTTTTGAGCAAACAAAGCCCACACATACGCCCATACATCCCATTGGAGGTAGGCTAGTGTGAGTCCGACCACCAAATTGCCACCGATAATCGAAATCATGCTGGCTTTAAACATGGTCTTGAAACGCATGTGCTTCATCATCATGCTTCTTGGCACCACGGCGATGGCTGAAATAAGGAAGCTCGTACAAACGACCTGGATGATGGGTTTAAGTTCATTCAGTTCATAGAACAATGCTATGGCAGGAGCAAGGGCAAGGAAGAGCAGAGTGAATCCTAATCCTAGTATGACCGCGATGTAGAAAGCGCCATTGATGTGTTGCTGGTTTACCTCTTTCCGCTGAATGAGCGCGGGCCCAACGCCCACTTGCGAGAATATTTCGGCAAAGCCCATAATGCCCAACACAATGCCCATGAGCATGAAGGAGTCTTTCGCTACCATGCGAGCCAACAGCCCGGTATAGGCCAGCTGAATGACCACCTGCAACACAACTGTTAGGGTGTTCCAGCTGAAGCTTGTGGCCATCTGTTCTTTGGTGCTCACGGGTGATGAGTCAAGGTTGCTGGTTGAAAGTTGAAAGTTGAAAGTTGAAGGTTGCTTTGCAGAAC
>JAIYBR010000105.1 GCA_027488435.1 Flavobacteriales bacterium | reverse complement strand
CCCAATACACCGCGTTCAAACCTTTTATTCAACGCAACATATTACGCCAATACCGCGCTTATCGCCTACGCAGCCGTAAAACTGTTCCGCCCCCAATTCCCCATGAATGGCATCATGCTCTATGCGGTTCTTATTGGTTCCTTGCTGGGCATTTATCTACTGAAACAGCTTACCATTTATGCCGTAGGTCTGCTGAGCGATGGCGACTTCAGTCTCGACGAATACGGTTACCATGTTTTTCTTACTAACCGCTTACTCGGATTGATCCTATTTCCCGTCGCTGCTTTGATTGTCTATTTTCCGGCACATCAGGCCGAATATATCTTACTGACAGGAGCAGGAATTGCAGCAACTTTCATTGCATATCGCATAATTCGTGCGCTCATTACCGCCCTAGAATCTGGTGTGACACCTTTCTATATTCTTTTCTACATTTGCACGCTCGAAATTTTGCCAACTGCCTTAGGCATAAAGTGGCTAATTGCGAATTGAGCAATAACAAACCGAACTACAGCAGCATCTTGCCATGGCCGAAAAAGTCAAGACCATATTGATAACGCAGCAGGACCCGGGCGCGGAGAAAAACCCGTATGTGGAACTTGCAAAAAAGCATAAGCTCAAGATTGATTATCGCCCATTCATTCACGTTGAAGGGTTAGAAGCGCTTGATTTCCGTCAACAACGTGTCGATGTGCTAGAACATACCGCTGTGATCTTTACAAGCCGCAACGCGGTAGATCATTATTTCCGCCTTGCTAAGGAAATGCGCATAGGTATTCCTGAAACCATGAAATACTTCTGCATGTCTGAAGCTATTGCTTACTACTTGCAGAAGTACATTCAGTTTCGTAAACGAAAAATATTCTTTGGCCACAGCACTTTCCTGGAGTTGATGGAACCCATTCGCAAGCATAAGACAGAAAAGTTTCTGTTGCCTTGCAGCGATATCTTGAAGCCAAGCATTCCGGAAACACTGGAAAAGGAAAAGATTCAGTTCAGCAAAGCGGTCATGTATCGCACCGTTTGCAGCGACTTGTCTGACTTGGCCGATGTGAAATATGACATGCTCGTATTTTTCTCTCCTTCCGACATTGAATCGTTGTTCAAGAACTTTCCATTGTTCAAGCAGGAAAAAACGCGCATTGCCGCTTTTGGTCAATCGACAGCCAAGGCCGTTGAAGATGCAAAATTGCGCATCGACGTGATGGCTCCTACCCCAAAAGCTCCATCCATGAGCATGGCTATCGAGCAATATATCCAGGCGAATAAATAGCATATATTCCATTTTATGTCTTTCAGTTTTGCAAAGCGTTGATTCTACCATGAATCAGCATCGCTTTGCATATGCATGAAGAACTGCTCTACCTCCTTGCGCTCTCGAATGTACCCGGGCTTGGGCCTGTGAAGGCAAAATCACTTCTGAAACACGTTGGAAGTGCACAAGAAATATTCAGACTTAAGGGCAGTGTACTTCGCTCCATTCCGGAAATTGGGCAAATCACTGCGCAATCACTTTCACAAGCCAATTTTCGCAAGGTCGAAAAAGAACTAGATTTTATTCAACGCGAAGGAATCAACGCTGTGACCTGGTCTGATTCCCATTATCCGCAGCGCCTGCGCCAGTGTGATGACAGTCCGATTGTTTTATTTGGGAAAGGCAAAATCGATTGGAATCCGAATAAGGGTATCAGCATAGTCGGAACCCGCAAATGCGACGGCTACGGTAAACTATTTTGCCAAGCGCTCATTGAGGCCATCAAGCCTCATTCCCCAACTATCATCAGCGGATTGGCCCATGGCATCGATGCCGCTGCGCACTTAGCAGCTGTTGAACATGGCCTGCCCACTCTTGGTTGCGTAGCCCATGGATTAGACAAGCTCTACCCACCTTTGCACAAACCGCTGGCAGAACGGATGAAACAGAATGGCGGACTTGTGAGTGAGTTCTTCAGCGAAACGACCATCGCGCCCGAAATGTTCCCAATGCGCAACAGAATCATCGCCGGCATGTCTGATTGCACCATCGTTGTGCAAACCGATGTGAAGGGTGGCAGCATGATTACGGCTCACATCGCTCAATCATATGGTCGGGAAGTCTTTGCTGTACCAGGCCGAGTGAATGATGCGTTGAGTCGGGGTTGCCATAAACTAATCAAAACAAACATGGCAGCGATACTGACTTCGGCTGAAGATCTGGTCAATTACATGCAATGGGATCAACCAGCTGCCGTGGTTCAATCTCAGATTGCGTTCCCTGAGCATACCGATTCGAATGCAGCGATCATTCTACCGGCACTTCAAGAGAAAATCGAGCAGACATTCGATGAACTTCTCTCACACACCGGCATGAGCTGGGGCTTATTGAATAGCACGTTATTACAATTAGAGTTTGAAGGATTCATTCGGGTTCTTCCCGGCAAGCGCTATCGCTTGAACAAATAATTGCCGGCCTTGGTTTTCAACAATCTTTGGGTGAATAGTAGGCTAATTGAAACATATCTCTTTACGATGCGTTTACGATATTGTAATTGAATATTAACGCTTCGGCATAAAATCATTAATGATATGATCCTGCATCACCTCTCCAACTTCGAAAACTGGTTCAATCGCAAAATTGGCTGGTTCTTTCTAAACGGCTACAAAAGCAATTCGAAATAATTATTACGAATTTATAGGTATAAGGGGAGTTGTTTCCATGTGAGGAACGACTCCCTTTCTCTTTTTAAATTCAGCCCATCCCCAGCTCAAACTGATTGATGATGTAACACAATTCAATCCAGCTCAATGCACACATTTTGAGGCTCAGTGAAAAAGCGCAGCGCTTCCCAGCCACCTTCGCGACCCACACCCGAATGCTTCACACCACCAAAGGGAGTTCTCAGGTCGCGGAGCAGCCAAGTATTCACCCACACAATTCCGCTTTCCAGATTAGCAGCAAAGCGATGAGCACGATTGACATCTGACGTCCAAACTGATGCGGCCAAGCCATAATGTGTATTGTTGGCCAACCGCAAGGCATGATTCTCATCGGAGAACGACTGAATGGTCACAACGGGACCAAAAATCTCTTCCTGGTTCGTACGGCATTCGGGACCCAGGCCAACAATTACGGTTGGTTCAATAAAAAAACCATGGGCACATCGGCCCGAGAGAATAATTCGCTTACCGCCGCACACCACAGCGCCGCCTTCCTCTTTTGCTAGTTCGATATAAGATAGAATCTTATGCATGTGTTGCTCGCTTACCACAGCACCGGTGCGTGTGTGTTCCAGCAACGGATCGCCAACCTTCATAGCGGCAACCTTGGCTGTAAAATCGGCAACAAAGCGATCATACAATTTTTCATGAACCAGTATGCGCGAACCACACAAGCAAATTTGACCTTGATTGGCAAACGCAGCACGCAAGGTTGTGCGCAGCATTTTTTCATAATCGCAATCGTCGAAAATGATAGTCGGATTCTTTCCTCCCAATTCGAGCGATAACTTTCTAAACGTTGGAGCAACCGCGGCTGCAATGCGAGCTCCGGTAGAAGTTCCACCTGTAAAGGAAACAGCCTTCACACGTGGATGATTTACAAGCGCTTCACCCGCAGCCGAACCGAGACCATGAACGATATTGAGAACACCCGCAGGTAAACCGGCCTGAATGCAAAGTTTCGAAAACAGAAAGGCCGTCATCGGAGTGATTTCGCTCGGCTTAGCCACCACACAATTACCGGCCGCCAATGCAGGAGCTATTTTCCAAGTGAACAGATACAAGGGCAAATTCCAGGGAGAAATGCAAGCCACGACACCCATCGGCTTTCGATTCGTATAATTGATTGCGCGGTTCTCCATGATGTGCGCTTCCGAACTCCAATGCAAGATGGCCGTAGCAAAAAATCGGATGTTATCCTCTGCTCGCGGAATGTCCATTTGCCGGGCAAGCGAAAGGGGTTTTCCATTGTCGATACACTCAGCCTCTGCCAGAGCGGTTTGGTGTTCGTGAATCAAGTCGGCCATCCGCACCATGATGCGCGACCGCTCTGCGGCAGGTGTTTGCGACCATTGAGGGAAGGCACGCTGAGCCGCATCGACCGCTAAATCAACATCGACCGAATCGCCGGCCGGAATTTTACTGTAGCATTCCCCGGTTGACGGGTCAATATTGTCGAGATAAACGCCGCTAGAAGGCTCCACCAGAGCTCCATCGATGTAATGCGAAATGATTTTCAACTGTAAAAATTTGTTCGACAAAGTAAACGCAAGTGCTTGTTTATCCGAAAAGCAGTATTAAATTTGCGACCGCTTTGATAAAAAGTGTTTTTGCCCGATAGTATAATGGCAGTACAACTGATTTTGGTTCAGTTTGTCTTGGTTCGAATCCAGGTCGGGCAACAGAAAAGTCAACCACAAGGTTGGCTTTTTTTTTAGCCCTTTCTCAGAAACACACGATCGCCCGTGTGAAGCGAATCGCCAGGCTTGGCTTTATTCAACTTGTATAGCTGCTTTAACTTCACTCCATATTGTTGTGAAATTGAAAACCAGCTGTCGCCTGCCACCACTTCGTGCTGTGCCTTGGAAGCCTTCATACGTTTGGGCTGCAGATAGACGATGTTGCCCGGTGCCAACTCAGTTTCAGCGCTAAAATCGTTGAATCGTCGAATAAACAGCACATTCAAATCAATCTCCCGTGCAATCGACTCCGGCGTATCGCCTTCGCGTGCCACTACATATTTTATTCGATTATCGCTGAGCAAAATTTCATGGCTGTTCGAAATCGTAATATCAGAGCGCTCATCCGTTTTTCTGTTTTGCTCACGTTTTCCTCCTTTGCCGTTTCGCTCTGAAGAATTCAGACGTGGCCTAATCGATGGCTTTTCGTGAGCTGGGAGCTCACCCCGCTCTGCATACATGGAGCCCTGCTTGTCGTATTCAAATAAATTATTCTCTTCAATAATTCGAATGAGTAACTTGCCATAATCGGGGTTTGTGGCATACCCGCACTGCTTGAGCCCGTGCGCCCATCCTTTGTAGTCGGCCGACTTCAACTCAAACAACGAGGAATAGCGCGGTTTCTTTAAAAAGTCCGAATGATCTTCAAACGATTCGCGAGCGTTGGTATAGTGACGAAAGCACTCTCCCTTCTGATCGTCATCTTCATAAATCTTGCGACCGTCCCAATCTGAATGACACTTGATGCCGAAATGATTATTACCTTCCTTGGCTAATCGACTGTTACCATCGCGACTCTCGAGGATTCCCTGTGCAAGCGTAATACTGGCCGGAATACGGTGAAGTGCCATCTGGTAAATGGCCTCTTCCTTCCAGGTTTCGATATACTCCTGACGAGTGAATTCTGCATCACTAAACGCAAGGGCTAGGTTTGCAGCGCAGATGCAACACAGCCATAAAACAACTTTAAACATGACCGATCAACGTATAGACGTGTAATTTATTCGGAATCGAAAGACCGGCCAAGGCCTGTCAAATCGTGATTCCAACACGTTGATGTTAAGATTAGATCAGTGCTTTTCTCCGGCGCCAAAGTCTTGTTCGCGCTTCATTGTGCCTTCGAGATTGTAGGAGTTCCAGATGCCAACCTTTTCATCGCTACGATAGGAACCGCGTGTGTTTAGGCTTCCATTCGCATAGTATGTAAACCACTCACCGGTCTTCATACCCTTTTCATATTGGCCATCAATGTACAATTGTCCGTTGTCGTGCCAGGTTTTGTAGGGACCGTGATTTAGTCCATCTTTGAACGTATTCAAACTCCAGGGGCTGCCGTTTTCATAATAGCACCACGACTCACCTTGCAACGTGTCGCGCACAAAACGCTTGTCTATTTTCGGCTGACCATTTCCATGAAACTCGACCTCTGCTACTTTCTGTCCGGAGATTGAATCGGAGTAGACCGCTACTTTCGTTTTGCCATCGGGGAATGACTGAAGGACCTGAGCGGTTGTACCTTCAATGCTAAAGGGTTTCAGAGCCGATGTTTCTGCTTTCACAGCAGGTTGGTCACAGGAAGCAAACAGGCTTAATACTATTAAAAGCAGTAAAACGAATCTCATTTCTTTCGATCGATTGTGTAGTGCACCAAATCTATGAGTGAATTCTTTGCAGGACTATCCGGAAAATGAGTAAGCTCTGCCAGAGCAAGATCGCGGTACTCATTCATTTTTTTCGAGGCGTACTCAATTCCGCCTAAAGCGATTACACGACTGACCAAGTGTTTCACTTTCACACCGTCTGTGTTATGCCGCTTGATGATGCCAAGTAGCTCCTTCCGTTCTGTAGGCTGCGCATTGCGCAATGCCACAATAAGCGGCAGTGTCAGCTTCCGCTCCTTAATATCAATGCCAATTGGCTTACCTATTTTCTCACCAAATCCGTAGTCGAGCAGATCATCCTTTATTTGAAACGCAAGCCCAACGTTCAACCCAAACTGATTCATGCGCCGAGTATTCGACTCGGAAGCACCTGCCGCAGAGGCGCCACTTTCGCAGCAGGCCGCGATCAACGAAGCAGTCTTCTGACTGATGATTTCATAATAAACTTCCTCTGTGATATTGAGCAATCGCGATTTCTCCTGCTGAAGCAACTCGCCTTCGCTCATTTCTTTCACGGCATTCGAAACAATGCGAAGCAGCTGAAACTCTCCCTTATCGACACTCATGAGCAAGCCGCGCGACAACAAGTAATCGCCAACCAGCACTGCAATTTTGTTCTTCCAAAGAGCATTGATGGAGAAAAAACCTCGTCGTGTATTGGCCACATCAACGACATCGTCATGCACCAGCGTAGCCGTATGCAGGAGCTCAATGAGAGAAGCAGCCGTATAAGTAGCCGGCTGAACATCACCACACACCTTACTCGAAAGAAAAACGAACATGGGTCGCATCTGCTTCCCCTTCCGCTTGATAATGTAGTGAGTAATCTTATCGAGCAACATATTGTCGCTTTTCATGGCAGATTTGAAGTATTCTTCAAACGCTTGCATTTCGCGAGCAATAGGCTGCTGTATGTTATCGAGAGAATTCACGGATGCGATGTCAAATGTAGCTACTCCTTCAACTTAACACGCCATTCTTTCGGATAGTAGTTGTTGACGCGATTGCCAATCACTTTTACCCAGCCCAAAACACACGAATCGTAGGCCACACGCTGCCAACCCGATTGAGCAGTTAGTGAAATAGTCTCACCGCGCAAATAGGCCATAGCTTCTTCCAGTGTAAGCTCAATGATACCATATTTCGTTTCGGTATCGTTGCAAAGAGCGAGGGCATGGGCAGGTACCAGTTCGGCGTGTGCGATTTTTCCGAGGTGAACTCCGGGGCTCAAGAAATAAAGAGACGATGCGAGACTATTCAGCTCCTTTTCATTGAATGGCGAGAGATAATATTCTCCGTTGGGCGCCATGATTGTGCCATTTGGCTCAATGCCGTGCCTTTCCAGCGCCGCTCCTTCGGCCTTCGATGGCCGAAAAAAAAGGGACTTCGGTTTATTTCTTTGCTGGGAATTTGCGCTCGTTCTGCGCAGGGCAGAAATAAAAAAACCTTCTCCGGGAGTTTTGTGAGGAAGAAATCGCATGGCAAAAACCCCCGCATCATCTACGACGTTCACATTCCACTCAGAAGGAACAGGCCAACGTATCGGTTCGAACTCTCCCGTGGCCAGCAATTCAGAAATCTGATCTTCGTTTTCTTCCGTGGCAAACGTGCATGTCGAATACACAAGCACGCCATTTTCCTTCAGAGCGGGCAACACTTCGTTCAACACATCTCGCTGACGACGGCTACACATATTCACGTTGTCTGCACTCCATTCTGCTCTGGCATCCGGATCTTTTCGAAACATGCCTTCACCGCTGCATGGAGCATCAACCACAATCAAGTCGAATTGCATTCCACACGAGGCAAAGTCTGCAGGTCTGTTGTTGGTGACTGCCACATTAGAAGCGCCCCACTTCACGAGCACCTCTTGAAGAATGTGAGCACGCGAGCGAATAATTTCGTTGGATATGAGGCGACCCGAACTCGCTAAAAAATCGGCGATGACAAGCGACTTGCCACCAGGAGCGGCGCACAAATCCAGCGCGTCAATTGGTGCATCTGTCCGAACCGAATGATGAAGCACCCACTGTAAAGCCATCGACGAACTCTCTTGCGGATAGTAACAGCCGGCGTGAAACTTAGGGTCGAGTGTGTATCGCGGACGTTCCGGCAAAATTCTTCCTTCGCTATTCCAAGAAACGATTTGAGAACCGATAAAAGAAGCTCCAGGCTTCGCTTTATTCAACCGAACACTGGCAACCGGCGCGTTATTAAGCGCAGACAAAAACTCGTCCGCCTCTTCGGGAAATTGATTCCGAATGCGCTTGCAGAATTCGTCAGGAATGGGTTGCATGCAGCAAACATACTGCAGCGGCTATTCCTTTTCCTCCAACCATTTGGGAGTTTTCTTTTTCTTCTCGGTTGGCTTATCACCGGTGACTGGCTTCTCTTTCGGCTTATCGACTTGCTTTCTTTCTTGCTGTGGCTTGGGTGGTTCTTCGCCATCGTTCCACTCTACAGAAATGACCGACTCCTCCTGTTCTGTGGTTTCGCCTTTGTATTCTCCCACCGATTCATCCTTTTTAAATAGCCCCAATTCTTCCTTCAACAGTGCCTTCACATTACTTTTTTCAGCTTCCATCGCTTCCTTTCTCATCTGCTTTGCCAATTCACGGTCGACAGCAAATACGGGTTGATTTACTGTTCCCTTCATCGATATGTAAATAGACTTTCCAAGACCATCGTCTTTCTCCGTCCATTCCTGATCCTTCTTCACCAACAAATCACGTAGGTTAAAACCAATGGCATAATCGATTTGGTTGTCGAACGTGTGGCGACCCTTTGCAGAAATATCCATGGCGCTGCTCTTTATGTCCATAAGCGGAATAGTGACAACGCGGTTTTTCACTTCGATGACGTTTTCCAGTTTCGAGAATTTGATGGTTCGCATACGTTCCGCAAAACGATCTTCATCGACAAATGGCGCAACCCACTTATTGTTTCGAAGATAGTTGGCAACTTCTTGCAATGCTTCCAGATTGTTCAACTCCCCGTTGCTGATAGCTAGGTCGACCAAGCACTCAATTTTATCGGAAGGCATTTCGAGCGTATTGGTGATATCGGACTTGAATTGAACGGTCGCGTCTGCCATACCTTTTACATGATGATCTTGAATAAAGGACTGTCCGAAATTTTCAAATTCAGTAAAGACCTTGTCAATATGAATTCCTCTCACATTTGCCAGGCAATTCATGTGATAACCTACGGTGCCATGAGGAGACAATGACAGTTGTGCGCTTAGCTCACCTTCGGCGGTGCGAAATTTTACCGGGTCGATGGTCAATTTACCATAACTCAGTGTAATAACCCCATTCACATTCTCCGCATCAAACTTTCGAAAGGTAAACTTGTCGATGACGCAATTCAATGTGAAATCAATGAAGGGTGGCAACAAAAGCTCATACTCCGATTGTGCTTCCGTTGAGTTCTCTTCTTCTACCAATTGCGTGAAGTCGATGAGCGAACTTTTGAGATTTGCTTCGAGATACACCCTCGATTGCGGATCGAAGAGGTATGGGATAAGATTTCGCAGTGTGCCGTCGATTGCAAAATCACTTCCGTTCACAAGACCCTTAAATGCATTCACTTTCACATCCTGTTTATCGAAAGAAAGATTGGCTTGCATCTCGCTGAACAT
>JAIYBR010000197.1 GCA_027488435.1 Flavobacteriales bacterium | reverse complement strand
GCATCTTGGTGGTGTAGTGGCTCGCAGTGGTTTCCCGGCCAATTATGGATTCGCTCTGTTGAATCAGAAGATACCGATGTGTCAAGAAATAGTGTCTCAGAAGAGGAGGGATATTCAGTACGATGCATAAAAGTTTAAATTGAAGGTTTTATTAATTGAGATTAACAAAGCCAGAAGGATACTTCTTTAAATGAACTAACAATATTTACAATCCAATATCAATAATTGATATGCCAACCAAACCAACCATTCAAGACCAAACGTTCCTCTTTACAGGAACCCTCACCGAATTTACCCGCGACGAAGCAGAAGCATTGGTAGCAGCCAATGGCGGGAAGGTTATTTCCGGTGTTACGGCCAAACTCAATTACCTCGTTGTGGGAGAAGACGCCGGAAGCAAGCTAGAAAAAGCCAAGAAATTGGGAACGGTGAAGATTATAACCGAGAAGGAGTTTTTGAAGATGGTGCCGAAAGCGGGTAAGGTAACGGCTGCACCCGCAAAAAGTGCGAAACCCAAGGAAGCGGCCGTTCCTGCTGCAGGAGCAATTATTATTGGTGATTTTGAGGTCTACGAAAAGGATTTGTCTTTGGCTATATCCTATGGAAACGGGGTTAAGGAGGTTAAGAAACTAGGAAAGGGTTGGAGTATACCCGACATGGATCAACTGAAATTGATGTATGCAAATCGTAAGAAACTAGGTGCTTATGCAAAAGATTGCTATTGGAGTTGTGCTCCTTCCGGAAGTGGTTTCGGTGGAGGAACGAAGTATTGGGTAGTCAATTTCAAGAATGGCGATTTTAGAGAATTTTTTGAAGACGTTGAGAACGTTTTGCGGCCCATTAAAATATTGAAAAAATAAGATAATCAATTAAGTTTTAAACATATGCCAACCAATCAAGACCAAACGTTCCTATTCACATGAGCACTTGTCGACTTTACTAATGGTCTACAAGACTTTTAATTGGAAAAAAATATTTATAAACGATTTTAATGGAGACAATTTATCAATTCTGCAGTCAAAAAATCGAAGTTATTGTAGGTTTTGATCAACCAGGATTCAAATGGAAGAAACGCTACTTAAATGATATATTTATGGGGATTGAAGGTGTGAAAGAACTTCGGGATTTGCCTGAAGAGGTAAAAAGATCGGATGTAATAGAGTTTTTTAAAAGAGAAAACTATTACCATGGGTTCCTTTCCGCTTTAATTTGGGGAGGTATTAGCACGAGACCATCTAAAGGCCATAAGGGGGATAAATTAACTTCGAATGCCTATAAAGTTTTGAGTTTGCCCAAAGGAGTTATACTTGATATTATGGAAAAAGTTGCTCATGAAATTAACAATAAAGAGTATTCGAAAGCTTACAAATCACTTGCATTGGATAATAAAATTCCTGGGCTGAATGTTTCGTTTTTTACCAAGATTCTATTTTTCATTTCTGAATCTAGCGATTCAAGTTCTCGATTAACTGAAGAGAATATGAGGTTGCTGATATACGACAAGTGGACAAAATTAATTCATTTATTATTGCTTTTAGAATCCAACGAAACCGAGAAAATTGAGAAGTACTTTGGTGAAAATTATTTAAAGAGATTTTTTCCTAAAACTATAAATGCCAAAGAAACTAATTTGGTATATTGCAAAAGTCGTTTTGAATGTGAATCATATCTCGACTATTGTGCAAGGTTGAATAAGTTAGCTTGGGAATTGACTGAAAATGTCAACCTTAAAGTCGATCCAGGTCAATTAGAATCATTCCTTTTCGGAGTCTCAAGTAATACTAAGAAAAATCTTGTCTCGAAAAACAGGCAGGTGATTAGAGAAAAAATAAAATACTATATTTCGAGGAGTGAAAAATGAATGTTAAAAAATCATGGTTAATACTTAATTAAAAATTAAATAAAATGGCGAAGAAAATTAATAGTTCAAGTAAGAACTCTAAAATTAAATCAGCTGACTCTATCCAATCAGATAGAAATATGCTTCTTGAAAGAATAGAGAGGCTTGGAGTTAAAGTTCAGAGGACAAAACAATATTGGGAGAATCTCGGATATAACGTCGATGTGTCATACGACCGTGGACGCTCTCTCCGGCGTGTAATGGAAGGTAATCAACATGCAAAATTGATCTGTGAATTATTTGTAAATGCATCTGATACTCTGAGGGTTGATCGAGAAATAGTTTTAGCGGCTATTGATCGAGCAGGGTTTTGTAATTACCCATCAATTTTAAAGAATACATCGAAAAAGTTTCAAGCAGATAAGGAAATAGTGTTGAATGCTGTGAAACAGAATGGACGTTCATTAGAATTTGCTTCTGCAGAATTGCAAGCGGACAAAGAAGTAGTTTTAAATGCAGTAAGGAGAGTCGGAAGTTCTTTGGAGTTTGCCTCAGCAGAATTACAAAATGATAAAGAAATAGTTTTAGAGGCTGTGAAAAACTATGGATATTCTTTAGAATATGCCTCCGAACAACTTTGCGCTGATAAGGATATAGTTTCCGAGGCCGTTAAACAATCAGGCTCAGCCTTAAAATATGCATCTCAAACTTTGCAGAGTGATAAGAAAGTTGTTTTAATGGCATTGTCGTGTGATAATTTTGTTGATTCTGTTTTGGAGTTTGTTTCTGAAAAAATGAAGTCTGACAGGGATGTTGTTATGAAAGCGGTTTCTCGTTCCGGCTTTGAATTACAACATGCTTCTGATGAATTCAAGGCTGATGAAGAAATTGTTAGGGCAGCTTTGGTTCAAAGTCACAGAGCAAGTCAGAGTGTACTTCAAGGCCCATTGAAATTTGCTTCAAAAGAGCTTCAATCGAATAGTGATTTGAATGATCTTTACCAGGCTTTGAGTGAGGTGAAAAATGATGGTCTTTATTTAGAAGAGCTCGATAGTAATTTTAGAGATGATAAGGCTGTTGTTCTAGCTGCTTTAAAGCAAGAAAGTCTAGCTCTTCAATTCGCTTCAAAGAAGCTTCAAAGTAATAGGGATGTTGTTGCTTTTGCTGTTTGTGGCACATCCACTGCTTCTCCAAGTTCTATAGAATTTGCGAGCAAGGAGCTGAAGAATGATAAAAAGTTCATTCTTGAGGTAGTATCAAAAAATGGTTGGATATTAGAATTTGTTTCCGATAAATTGAAAAAAGATAAGGACGTTGTTTTGGCTGCTGTCAAACAAGCTGGAACTGTTTTGGAGTTTGCTTCTGAAAAACTGCAATCAGATTTTGAAGTTGTTTTAGCAGCAGTTAAAAACGATAATGCAGCTTTGCAATATGCTAACGCCAATCTTCATAACAATGGGGATTTATTAATAGAAGGGGTAAGGCATGGAGACCTGTTCTTTTTGTATGGATTAGAAATTGCCTCGGGTGAAAGAGAAAAGCTATTAGCGAATAAAGATATGGTTTTAACAGCAGTAAGAATAAATGGTAAGGCATTGAAAGATGCTTCGGATGAATTGAAGTCAAGTAAGGAAATTGTTATTGAATCCGTTAAGCAAAATGGACTTGCCTTGGAGTTTGCATCTAAAGATTTACAAGGAGATAGAGATGTGGTATTAGAAGCAGTTTATCAAAATGGGGAGGCTTTAGATTTTGCATCTTCAAAGTTAAAAGCTGACAAAGAATTAAAGAGGATTGCCAAGGAGAATCAAATTGATTAATTGTTTTGATATGTAGACAATTCAATGTGTAAACTGTCATTTATTTGTTAATGTAATATTTGAATATTGAGCTTTTAGTCTAGACAATGCCCCCCATCACCACCTACAAATCCAAAACAGCATCGCGCTACATGCCGGTGCCTCCGGAGCATATTGGCTTGAAAATAATGGAGAGCGAATACTACTTCGCTTCGATGAAGTATGATGGTCATCTGGCCCTACTGCATATTACGGACAAGGGCGCGCAGCTCTTCGACGCCACGGGCGATGTGCTGTCCGTGCCTGCCATAACAGATGCTGCGGCTACCATAAAAGAGCCCATGCTTCTGGCCGGTGAACTGTGCTGCTTTGTGAAGGGCAAGCCTGCTTCACACCGCGAAGTAAGCGCTGCTCTCGATGAGCCTGAGAAACAAGATCTGCGTCTTGCACTGTTTGATGTGGTTGAACACGCGTCGATTCATGATGCTTCAACACCGGCAGATAAGATGCTGTTGCTTGCTAGCATCAGCTCTAGAGAGGCTATTTTCCCCATCGCTCAATCGAAATACGAGAGTCGTAAAGACCTGATCACGTTTTTCAACAGCCTCACCACCGAAGATGAAGGCATGGTGGTGCGTGCGGCCAATGGCATTGTATATAAGGTGAAGCGGTCTATTTCTTTGGATCTTGTGGTGCTCGGCTATGCCGTGGCATCCGACAATCACAATCGCTTGCGCGATTTGCTGCTGGGCTTTGCTTTGGGCAACGACCAATACCAGGTGGTGGCCAAATGCGGTAACGGCTTTTCCGATAGCGAACGCGAGGCCTGGGTGAAACAACTCGAAGGCGATGCAGTGACCTCGGATTACGTGGAGGTGTCGGGCGCCAAAACAGCATTTGTGCTGGTGAAGCCACAGCAAGTGGTGGAGGTGAGCTGCCTCGATTTAATAGAGTCTACGGGTGATGGCCCCATTCTAAAGGCAATATTGTCGCACACGCCCGCGCAGGGTTACCTCCGCGCGGGAATGGCTTCCACGCTCAGTTTAATAAACCCTGTGTTCGTGCGCTCACGCACCGACAAGCAACCAACTGCTGAACAGGCCGGCACTCAGCAAGCCTATGCGATTAAGTCGCCGGTTTCGTTGAAGCTGGGGTCAGAAGAAACTGAATCGACAATTCTGCGTCGTGAGGTGTTTACCAAAGCAACCAAGGGAGCCACGGCCGTGCGCAAGTTTGTAGCGTTGCAAACCCACAAGGAGAGCTCAGGGAATTATGCACCCTACGTGGTTGTATACAGCGATTATTCGGGTGGAAGAAAAACACCGTTGGAGCAAGAGCTGTTCTTGTGCGGTTCGGCAAAAGAAGCAGATGAAAAAATAGAAGCATTGAAGACGGAGAATATTAAGAAGGGATGGGAGGCAACGTTTAAATAACAACATCTAAATTTTAAGACATTATGTCACAATTATCACCGCAAGAGCCATCCTATGTTTTTGGTTATTGGCGCCCTTGGAAGGCCGAATCCAACATGATTGATAGTTATTTGGATTATGTCAAGGATGTATCTTTGGTTAAATACGGTTCCGATACAGTCGGTAAGTACTTAAAGGAGGCCTCCAAAGAGCAAATTGGTGCGATTAAAGATTTAGGCGATTCTCTCGGCAAGGGACTCAATGTGCTTGGAAAAGGTATGGGTGTTCTTTCCAACCAAATGGCAGGTATCGATTCTTCTCTGAGTTTTTTAAATCGAAATGTAGACTTGATGATTGAGCAGCAGAGGATGTCAAACTTGTTGCTTCATAATATCGCTCAATTACTTCAGGTACCTGACAGCGAAAAGGAAAGACAATTTGCGATTGAGCGCGGAATCAACTTTTTTGTCAATGCTCGACTTGATTCTGATTTATATGAAGATGCCCTAGATCAGCTTTTAAAAGCTGAAAGCTTGATGCGCCAGGATTATTTTGTGCTGCATCGCATAGGTATGATTTACTTATATGTACCTAAACTTCTGAATCCTGAGAAAGCATTAGATTACTTTACCAGAGCTGCGAAATATGCCAAGATTGAGAGTAATCCAAACGCAATGCATCTTGTTAATGTCCTCACAGGGAACATTACCTCGGATTCTAGGCTTGATGCAAAAAATGCAATTAGGCAGGTGCAGATATTAACAGGAGATTCTTTGGAGAAGGCGGCGTTTGCCTGCTATGTGTTGGGACGTTTTGAAGATGCTGTTACATTTCAGTCAAATTCTTTACAATTCGTAGCAGCCCCAAGACTTAAATATACATTAGCGAAGTACACAGCACGTATTGGTAAATCAGCAGATGCAGT
>JAIYBR010000116.1 GCA_027488435.1 Flavobacteriales bacterium | reverse complement strand
TGCTGCTACTTGTATTGAAATACTCAAGCTGCACATGAACGATGGTTTCCGGCTGCGCATTGCGAACATAGCCATCAACCCACTCCAGCAAAGGCTTGTAAAAGTCGAGGGAATTCTCAGGGATCGAACGTCCCCGCAATTCAAGATGACCATTTGCGTTGAACTTTACAGAAGGTGTTTTGGTAGAAGCTACCAATGAAATATCGTCCATGAGTGTTGTAATTTTCTAAACAAAGATGCACGAGTTGACTGCAAACACAGTCTATCGGTTGTTAAGTTTTTGACAACGCCTACGTGCATATCTTCGTCACCGGCATTAGCCTTCACCTGGGAAGTATGGAGAAAAAAGAAATGGAATGGTTTGCATCGTGGTTCGACTCGCCTTACTACCCAATGTTGTACAGGCACCGAGATGAGGCTGAAGCTCAAGTAGCGCTCAGTAATTTGCATCGTTTTCTGCATCTTCCGCAAGGCACCAGAGTGCTTGATTTATGCTGTGGGCAAGGGCGACATTCTCGCACACTGCACAAGCTGGGGTGTTCGGTTGTGGGCATCGATTTATCTTCAACTGCTATTGCCCATGCTCAATCGCTTTCAGAATCGGGACAACGTTTTGAAGTTGAAGACATGCGCTATTTCTCGCTTACAGATCGTTTTGATGTTGTCTTCAACCTGTTCACAAGCTTCGGTTATTTCGACAGTGATGCCGAAAACATGCGTGTGCTCGAACGTATAGCACACCACCTAGAGCCAAATGGAATTCTGGTGCTCGATTATTTAAATGCTGTTCCGCTTCTTAATCACCAAATTCAACACACCGAACAAGTAATAGAGCATGTGCATTTTCGCACATCCAAAAGCATTGAGGGCAACTCCATTGTGAAGCACATCGACGTGAATGATGCCGGCGTAACACATCACTTCACAGAGCGTGTTCAGCTAATCATGCTCGATGATTTTACCAGAATGCTTCATGCATGTGGTTTTAAAATCGAACATGTATTTGGCAACTATTCGCTCGAAGATTACCGGCCGGAAGAATCCCCGCGCTGTCTTATTATTGCACGCAAATCATGAGTGAAACACCCCTTTTCTACGCTACTGTTCTCTTTCTGGCTTCCATGACGGGCTGGGGAGTTTTCATGCTTACTCGCAAACAAGCAAGTCGCGGTGTTAAAGTTATGCTAGCTTTTAGCGCAGCTTATTTGTTGGGTATCACACTACTCCACTTGTTTCCGGAACTCTATCATTCGGAAGTGCCTCATATCGGGTGGTATGTTGTTGCAGGTTTCTTGCTGCAGGTAATACTGGATTTCTTTTCACACGGGGTTGAGCACGGTCACGCACACACTCACCAGCACCAGGGATCTCGCTTTTTGGCGAGCGTCATGATTTCACTTTGGATTCACGCTTTCATCGAAGGAATGCCTTTTGGCGGAGTGGTCGAAATGCACGATCATGGCCATGGGGGTCACA
The DNA here is from genome assembly GCA_027488435.1 of Flavobacteriales bacterium. GTDB lineage: Bacteria > Bacteroidota > Bacteroidia > Flavobacteriales_D > Sanyastnellaceae > JAIBBG01. The sequence continues at coordinate 6,771 of JAIYBR010000116.1, read as the reverse complement.
ACCATGCTCATGGAGGCGAAATGCACGATCACCGCATGTCGCTGTTAATGGGAATTTCCCTGCATAAAGTGACCGAAGCTCTCGTGTTTACGGCATTGCTCGTTGGCATGGGAATGCGCATGGGTAAGATTATCGGTTGGATGGTGCTTTTCGCGCTTATGGCTCCGCTCGGAGCATTTGCGCATTACTTTATTGGTATAACCGGAGTAGCCGACCTGGCAACTTTTACGCCTATGGTGACAGGTGTCCTCATCGGAATACTCTTGCATGTTTCTACCATCATCCTCTTTGAGAGCGATGAAAGTCACAGTTTCAACTGGATGAAATTCGGGGCGATATTGGTCGGACTAGCAATGGCCGGATTCGTTTCTTGATCCGAGTCTTACTCCCAGGTTACTTTCAATTCAATCTGCTTGCCTTCGCGCTCTACCATCATCGTCGTGCTTTGCCCTTTTTCAAACTTGCCCAGTGCTTCCATGTAGCCATAGATGTCTTCGATGTCGAAGTCACCCAACTTCATAATGGTGTCACCCTTCATCAATCCAGCCTTAGCTCCAGGTTTTCCATCCTTACAGCCATCAATGCGCAGTCCTTTTCCGGAATAAAGATAATCGGGCATCACACCGAGTGTTACCTTAAAATCGGAAGCTGAAGGTGATGCGTCTTTCGTTTTGGTAAATGCAGGCTTGACCTCATCGTCCATTGCCACAATCACATGCTGAATGTAATTGGTCACAGAAGCCATGCCCTTGACATTGATCTTTCCTTCAAAATCGTCGGACGGTTTGTGGTAATCTTCATGCTGTCCGGTAAAGAAATGAACTGCGGGAATGTCGCTGAGGTAGAAGCTAGTGTGATCCGAAGCACCCATGCCGCTTTCACTGGTTACAATAACCAAACTATCCACGCTGATGCCATTGATCACCGGCATCCATGAAGGGCTTGTCCCAACGCCGTTAATGGCCAATGAGCGCTCTTTGTTCAAGCGACCAACCATATCCATATTGATCATGTACGCTATATTCTGCAGTGGAATCGTAGGATTCTTGGTGAAGTGATTACTTCCCAGCAGCCCCTTTTCCTCGCCACTGAAACCGATAAACAGATAATTGTGGCCTCGCGTTTCTTTGGGTCTTTTCGAAAGCCAATGAGCGAGTTCAAGCATTACTGAAACACCGCTTGCATTGTCGTCAGCGCCATTATGAATCGCCTTAGGGCCTGTCCAAAGGGAGTTTTCATCGCCCATTCCCAAGTGATCATAATGTGCACCAATAACCAACGTGGTTGCAGCTTTGTTGTCGATGAAACCAATCACATTGCGCCCTGTAATTTCCTTCACCAGCGCCATTCCCAGAGAAGCAGTATCGCCCTTGTGGTGAATTTGAGCTGCACCATGAGGAACGAATGTGAATCGCTGATACCAAGAGGAATCGCCTTTCGGCTCCAGCTTGTACTTCGAAAAATCTCGAACTATATATTCTGCTGCTTTTTGCTCGCCGGCGGTACCTGTGCCGCGTCCCTCCATGAAATCGTTGGCCAGTGCAGCCACATTCAATTCAAGACGTCCCAATGCATTCTTAGGGAGTTTAACCGTTTGAGCGATACATCCGATCGAAAATACAGATGCGACCAGTAGAGTACTTAATGACTTCATTCTTACGTGTGATTTTCAGCCAGCGAAAGTAAGCTTCACCTTCGTTCAGCTGCCGAATTCGCAGAGGTTTGACAGCAGCGTGACAATGGACATTCGAAAGCTTGGTGCCACGGTTTTATTTTCGCGTCCTATGAAATCGATTCTTGTTTCCGCATTGCTCCTTTGCTTATCTGTTTTCACGTGTGCCCAAACCGGCACTACCGATGAACCCGTGCACTACTCTTCTGAAAGGCATTTTGCCAACGTTCGTCAGCTGACTTTTGGAGGCAACAATGCAGAAGCCTACTGGGATTTTAAAGGCGAGCGACTCATTTTCCAGAGCGATAATAAGAACTGGACGAAGGGATGCGATCAGATTTTCGTGCTCGATACTAAATCGCAAGCCGACAGCTCAAAGCGCAAGCTCATTTCAACCGGAAATGGCCGCACAACATGTGCTTTTTTCATGCCCGACAACAACTCGGTGCTCTATGCGAGTACGCATCTGGCGATGGATAGCTGCCCACCTGTGCCGGTAAAGGAAAGCGGTAAATACGTTTGGCCTATTTATCCCGAGTATGATATTTTCCAAGCCGACATGTCGGGGAAAATAATTAAGCAATACACGAGCGAACCGGGCTATGATGCGGAAGCAACTGTTTCACCGAAAGGCGATAAGATCATTTTCACCAGCACACGCGCCGGCGATTTGGATTTATGGACGATGAACATTGACGGCACCGGGTTGAAGCAAATAACCAATACCCTCGGCTACGATGGCGGTGCAGCGTTCTCTGCCGATGGCACTCAAATCGTTTGGCGTGCATCACGTCCTTCTACACCCGATGACATCAAGAAATACCGTGAGTTACTTCAGCGCGATTTAGTAGAACCAACCAACCTGGAGATTTTCGTTGCCAATGCCGATGGCAGCAACGTTCGACAGGTAACCAATTTGGGCAATGCGAATTGGTCGCCCTACTTCCATCCCGACGGTAAACGCATTTTATTCTGTAGCAACCACAAAAGCAAAATCGGGTTTCCGTTCAACATCTTCATGATTAACATCGATGGAAGTGGATTGGAGCAGGTCACCTTCGATACGCAATTCGATTCGTTCATCATGTTCTCGCCAGATGGCAAGAAGGTCTCGTGGTGCAGTAATAGACACAATGGACGTACGCGCGACACGAATGTGTTTGTGGCAGATTGGATCGACTAAAAACACGTACGTTTTGGTCTAGTCGAGCTTCAGAAAATGCTTCTTGAGTGTTGTATGTAACGTGACTAAGTGAATCGGTTTCGACAAGTAGTCATTACAACCGGCCAACTTGGCCTTTTCATGGTCGCCGGCGAACCCGTATGCTGTTTGCGCAATAATCACAACGGAAGTGTTGAATAACCTGATTCGACGTGTCGCCTCATAGCCGTTTATCTCAGGTAGTCCAATATCCATCAAAATCAAATCAAGATCTTTGTTGGCCTCCGCAACCTCCACAGCTTCCAAACCGGTACGAGCCTTCAAAATAGAGTTGCCCCATTTGGTCAATTCAATTTCGAGAATCATTTCCGACAAAGGGTCATCTTCCACAATCAACACCTTCAACGATTTCTGCTTCTCGCTTCCTTCATTAGATGATTGAGTTTCCATGACATCACTTTTTACATGTTCTGTTTCAATACTCACAGGCAACGTGAAATAGAATTTGGTTCCTTCATCTACTTTACTTTCCAACCAAATATTACCGCCCATCATTTCAACGTAAGCTTTGGAAATAGAGAGTCCTAAGCCTGCACCTTGCCGGGCCATAACGTCTGCAATATCCGCCTGAATGAATCGCTCAAATACCGCTTTTTGACGATCTTCCGGTATTCCAATTCCAGTATCCTCCACATAAAACTCAAATACTTCCGGTAATCGTCTGTACCCAAATTTGATGGCTCCTCTGGGAGTATATTTTATAGCGTTCTTCACGAGATTGGCTAGAACTGCGTACAACTTATCCTTGTCAACCCATATACGTTCGCCTTCCGATGGCAACTGGAACGACAACTTCAGCCCCTTCGATTCTGCTTCAGCCTGAAGTAAATTAAAGACATAACGTACCTGTTCATGCAAATTGGTCTCTGAGATACGTAACTCCACCAAACCTGACTCGATTTTCGAAATATCAATGATATCGTTAATGATATTCAACATACGTGCTCCGCTCTTCTCAATCATATCCAGATAGGTATGCTGAGTGTCAATACTCAAGCCGCCATGTTTAAGCAAATGAGAAAATCCGAGAATACCATTCATGGGTGTTCTGATTTCATGGCTCATGTTTGCCAGAAAAGCAGATTTCAGACGATCACTTTCTTCTGCTCTTTCCTTTGCCATGATGAGTTGCTCCACCATTTCCTTGCGCATTTTTACATTGGCAAGCAATTGAGCGAACATGATGAGTAGATTGAGCTCTACATCCGAATACTCATGTTTTTTGCGAACGGAATCAAAGCCCACAAAACCTATACTCTGCGTTCCATTCATCAGAGGAACAGCCAATAAACTCTGAATTCCTTGTGGTTCGAGGATTCGTCGTATATCGTCGTCCTCATCCATTGCGAGTATATCACTCAAGTAGATGTACTCACCTTTGCGATGGGCATCCACCCACATCTCAAGTACGTTTAGTGGTATATCTTGCAAATTATCTATTTGCGGTTCAATCCCATCGTTGCACCATTCAAATGTGTTGCTAGTTGTATCGGCTGTCCAATTATAATCAAACACGTAAGCACGATCCGATTCAACAAAACGCGCCATTTTCTCAAGCGCTATTTGAATAGCATCATTGACCTGGTCTGCAGGGATGTTAATGAATCCTGTTGCCAATTCCATGAGAAGCTCACGTAAGGCTATTTGCTGCCTCAACGCTGCCTCTAAATTCCCGTCCTGATTGATTTCCTGCATTGCTAAAAAGTAATAGTTAAAATAACCAGACCGAAATATAAACGATATGCACGCTACACATTACTCCTTGACAAACTGCGCTCTTGCGTTTCCGGATCTCACGATGTAGTGTCCGGATGCCAGCTGGCGAATGTCAATCGAAGTAACTGACTTTGCAGGTACATTTTCGTGATGCACAATTCTTCCTGTTGCATCCATTATGTCTATAGGTTGAGTCCCGTTTGGAATTTTGATCTGGAGAACGGTGTGGGCGGGATTAGGGAAAATACTCAGCACTTCAACCTGTGCTTCAGAAATACTATTTCCGGAACAGACGCTAACACTCAAAGGAATTTCATATTGTTCACCGAAATTGCTTACCAGTAAGAGATTCGCTGAGTAATCTCCCGACTCAAGGTTTTCAACCCCGGTTATGGCGACAGTGAAACTACCCTGTCCCTCTATTAAATCCGCGTTGGCCGTTGCATTGCCCAGCCCTTCTATTGCAACAGTGAGCGGAAATGCTAAATCGGCATTGATACCAACTTCAAATGATGCCGTTTCATCCGGGCATAATTGCACAATCTCCTCCGAAGTTGTAATGATGGTTGGCTTTACGATAAACATTCCATCATACATGCTCGAAGCGAGTACGATACCGCTTGGCAAGTAGGGATAATTGCTCCAAGTACCCGAGAATTGGGCAAAGTCATTCGAAGGAATCACGTCAAAAAAGGCCACTTCACTCAAAATCGAGTTCGAGACTCGAATAGCGTCCAAAACCCTAACACCGCTTCGGTAATTGCTCTCGTATATGAAATGATCCAACGCATATAAGTTGTGATCAATGGCGAAGTTGGTTCCTTCGTAGAATCCTTCGTAGGTCACAGCATCGAGATTGGTAATATTGAAAATGTGTGTTCGTGTTCCGTATGGCTGTTGGTTATTGCCCAGTGCCATTTCATCAAGCTCATCGTTCATTAGGAAATACTTCTTGTCCTTCGTAATCCATCCTTGGTGGAAATAGCCGGTCGTCGCCTCACCTCCGAAATTATATTCTCCAATCAGCTGGCAATCCAGCTTATTCGTCACATCGACAAGTACAAGCTTATCGTTATCGCTGTTTGACCGACCATTGCATGCAATCACAATTTCACGTCCGGTGTAATCGGCATCCGGTCCGTCATAAGTCCATGCAAAGCCATCGTGTGTGTAACCGCTGCCGTCATAGCCTCCTGCAAGTACAGGGTTCAACGGATCAGTAACATTCACAATGTGCTCACCACCGTTGTAGGTGTTGGTTCCATAGGCATAAACGTATCCGGAAACAGGGTCGACATTTACCGTGTGGCAATTAGAGAAGCCATCGTAGTGCGCTGTTTCAGTAAAAACAACCGGAACACTGTTCACTTCATCCAACTGATTCAAATCGAAGATCTGCATACCGTGGCCTTGTGCCTCGCTAACCACATAGAGCCAATTGTCGCGTGACTCCACATCACGCCATAAGCTATTTACCGAGTGTGTTGGAAGCGTGCCTACCAGATACGGATTTACCGGATCAGTAACATCAATAAAGGATGTCACATTGGAGCACCCTAGTATAGCGTATTCCTTTCCTGACGTAGGACTAATCCAGCCCCATACGTCATTGGAATTACCTGCCGGATCACATCCGCATTCCTGCAATGTCATGAATTTCATTAAATCCATGTTTCGGCAGGGATAATTACCGGCCATACCATCCACGCAAGGAGTCTGTGCGACTGCATTCAATGCCAGGAAAGTGACTGAAAAAAGTAAAAGTGATTTCATGCTAAATATTGATGTTGCTAAAATAAGCCAGGCTATAACTATCAAGGTGTATAAAAGTTCCTCTATTCCAGCATTCTCTGCAACGTTTCGAGATTACATTTGACGCATGACTACCAAACGTGAAAAAAATATTCGACTGATAGAAGTCCCCAGCGAAGTTGGCGCCGGAACACGCGGCGCTAGTTTGGGAATTGAGGCTGTTAAAATTGCCGCACTCGATTTTCGCTCCAAGTTCTTCCGAAACTATAAGTCGATTGTTATCCCGAACGACAACCAGGCGCTGCACCTCCCTCCCGGAAGTCGCTATGCAAGACACATTCGCAGTGTACTGAAAATGTATGAGCGAGTTGGAGCCGCCGTTCGCGACACATTGCGCGATGGACGTTTT
>JAIYBR010000003.1 GCA_027488435.1 Flavobacteriales bacterium | reverse complement strand
GGTAGCGAAGATTACCTCAAACAGAGCTTCGTGGATTGAGATGTTGCCTTCGATTTTTTACATCCATCGCAGTTTTTCGATCGTGATATTGCTTCTTGCTGCATGGTTGTATTTCAAAGGAAAAGAATCGCTTCGACTTGTTCAATTCAATTGGGCGATGCTTGTCTTGATGCTTGAGTTGCTGGTTGGAATAATCCTGGCCTATTTAGATATGCCTGCACCCTCGCAGCCTATTCACCTCTTATTAGGGGTTCTCTGTTTTGCGTTAGTGTTCTATGCTGCGCTGCGACTTCAATTCAAGCGCGTGTAATAATTTTTGTTGCGGCACTTCAGACTAAGCAAATTCTTTATGACTACATAAATGAAGCGGCGTTGCTGTTCTTTGATGAGCCGCTGATGAAGAGGCGAAGAGAGAAAACATTGCTGTAAAGAACATCGCTGACGTTTCCAATGTCAGACAGCGCATAGTCGATTTGCAGGGTACGTATGCGCAGGCCCATGCCAATATTGGGTTGAAAGGTCATGCTGCGAACGTTGTCGAATTCAAGCACTCGTTGAAAATTTCCAACGCCTGCCCTTAGGAAAATTGTCTTGTTGTAGATAGCCTCCAAACCAAAGCTTGGGTCGATACTTATGGGATTTGCGCTTACCAATACATTTCGTTTTCCATCGGTTGTCATTGTCGCATTAACCTCGGCCAGAAGAATGGTTTTCTTCAAATTGAAACTTCTTCCAATACCGGCAACCACTCGCGGTAAAGTAATTTCAAGGCCGTTGGAAGGTATTTCGTTTCCTGTATTTCTGAACACTTCTTTTGTTTGGTTGTCTATTGAATACGACCAAGCATTGAACGTTGAAGTGATGTCTTTGGCGACAGCACCAAAGTGCCAATTTCTGACTCTGTATTGAACGCCGGCATCAATGCCGAAGCCCCAACCTTGAGCGAAATCGCCGATATGACGGTAGATAATCTTTGCATTTACACCCCAGCTAAAGCGGTCTTTGTTGTTGAGATTGTTTATGAATCGGTTATCGGAAGTGGACGTTGCCGAGTTGCGGCTAAGACCTTTGCGACCGTATGAAACGATGAAAGCATAATCGACCGCAGAGAACTTCGTAATTCGATCATAATCGATATTGCCGCCTTCATCAATAAGGTTTGTTGTGTTCGGAATGTCGTCGACACCGAAACGTATGATGGAAAAAGCCGCGGCACTTGACGTGTCGATAGCTTTGCCGACTGATGCATAGTCGTACTTCGCTATTCCTGCGAAGTATTCTGAGTGCATAGCGGCTATTTGAATTTTTGGTCCGAGCTTTGATAGGCCGGCCGGATTCCAATATCCGGAAGTAACATCGTTTACCGAGGCGACCTGACTGGCCGACATGCCCAAGGCCCGAGCACCAACGCCGATATTGAGAAATTCGTTGGAGTATTTGGGTGTGAGATCGGTCGAATTATCTTGACTAAATAACGGATTTTGAAACAACAGTGAAAGCAAAAGCACACTCATGCTTGTGTTTTTCATCGTCTTCTGAATGGTCCGAAAGGATTTTATCATGCCTCAAAAATAAGTTGCCGAGGCTTAACCGCGGAGTGTTTGAATTATTGTGTGAGCGATGGAACGTGGCTCAAGGGAGGCCGGAATTTCCGAATTTCTGACACCTTGTTTTATCAGCTCTTCGAGCGTTGCCTCTCCAAAGGCAATGCATTTCAGCATTTCAGCGTCTTGTATTTTTCGATTCCGGAAAAATGAACGAACGTTACTGGGGCTGGAAAAAACATACACATCACAAGCGGGAATGGAGGTTTTTTTTTCTGAGGTGGTGTATACGGGCAAATCAATGATTTGCTCTGCCGGAAGAGCCGATTGAATATGCTTCAAACTTTCTGCTGACCCCGGAAAGAGAACCTTGTCTGAGCCAATGGCCTCTGCAAAACGGTATGCAGAATCGGTGATGTCGATAGCGTCACCAACAAAATCGACCGGTTTATAATGAGCGATGGTCTTGGCAGTAGCGCTTCCTATGGCGCCCATTTTCTGATTTGCAATGATGGGCTTTTGATCGAAGAAATGCCGAACGGCATTGGATGATGAAAAGAAAATCCAATCGCAATATGGAATATTTCTATCGAAGGGGATGGGTGTTGTTTCAATGAGTGATTGTGCAACTATCGCGATATCATCCGGTAGAAATGCTTGAATGGCTTTACAGTCGGATGGCTTGCGCGATATGAATACCTTATTCTTCACTACTGATTGATTCGAAGTAAGATTTGCTCAATGAGTTCTGATTCGTCGGTGCCTGCTATATCGAATTTCAGTATCGGCGCGTTCCAACTTTTAGCGAAAGCTACCCAAACATGGAAATGATTTTCCTGATAATTCGCATGCACTCCTAATGGCAATTGACAACCTCCTTGCAATCGGTTAAGCACACGTCTTTCGATGTAAATGTTACGCTGAACTGTATGTGCATTGAGCGATTTCAAGACTGATATTAATTCAGCATCATCGCTTCGTGTTTGCATAGCAAGCACGCCCTGGGCCGGGGCAGGCACCAATTCGTTTACCTCGAGAGGAAGTACGTGTAAGTCGGAAAGGTCGAGCTGTAAACGATCGACCCCCGCTTTTGCCAGCAGTATAGCATCGAATTCACCGTTGCGGAGTTTTTGCACTCTTGTTGGGACGTTTCCGCGTATATCAGTTGCAACAGCGTCGGGTCGGGCGTGCAGGAGTTGAGCTTTTCTGCGCGCACTCGACGTTCCAATGCGAGCTTCTTTCTTGAATTGCCATGGTTCAGACGAGTCGACGGCATCCGGGTGAATGAGCAACAACTCGCGGGCATCGGCGCGTTCGCTTACGGCCGCAATGGTAAGTCCTGCGGGTGAATTCGTTTCGAGGTCTTTATGGGAATGAACAGCCAGGTCGATTGTTCTTGCTAGAAGTGCGTCTTCAATTTCTTTCGTGAAAAACCCTTTTCCTTCAATCTTATCGAAGCTCAAATATTGAATGGCATCGCCTTTTGTTTTGATGATTTCGATGGAGGAGCTCACACCGATTTCTCTCAATTGTTGCTGAACGAAATGTGCTTGCCAAAGTGCAAGGTCGCTACCACGAGAGCCAATAATGACGGGATTTTTCACGCGAATTTGTTTGTGCGAAAGTAAGGCCCGGTCTGCGAGCAATGTCGAGGGGCGCGTCAATTCTTTTTCACCTCATCCAGTAGTACATCTTTGGCCATTTTCATCGGAATGGAGATGTACTTTTTTTCCATGTAGTTCACGATTTTTTCCAAAACTTCTCTGGAGTGGTCGTCGAGTGTTTCGAGGTCTTTGGCAAATACGGAACCTAGTGCAGTATTGCGAATTTCCTTGATAGTTTCAGGAATGGAGACCATTGCCTTTTCGATTTGTCGCTCCTTGTGAACCTTTTCAAATTCGCGCAGTCCGTGCAGAATGATGGGCATGCAATCGGCAATGGCTTGCTCGCGAAACTGAATGTTTTCTGTGGCCCATTGCTTTATTTGTTCCATGCCGTAATACGTTGTGCTGAAGTTTTCAATGATATTCACGGAAACGTCGGAAGGCAAAGCAAGGTCGATGATAAGCTTAGCGTCTGTTTCTTTTTGGAGCAGTTGCTCGTATAGTCTTTCATCAACGATGACATCAGCGGAGCCGGTGCATGAAATTAGCGCGTCAAAGCCCTCCGTGAAAGATTGGAGCTCATCGAGTTCCAATGCTTTTCCTCCTGCTGATTGGGTAAGAGCCAATGCATTTTCCAGTGTGCGGTTAGCAAAGGTCAATTGTGTGTATCCGTTCTCACTGAGAAACTTCGTGAAGTTGCGTATGCTTTGCCCTGCGCCGATGAGAAGAATGCGGGCATTGGTTGGCAGTTCGTGTTTGCGAAATTGCTCCCACGCTATGGAAACCACGCTCACAGGCTTTTTGGCCAAGTCGGTTGTGGTGAATACTTCTTTAGCGGTTTGAATACACTGACGAATAATGAGACGTAGGTCGTCGCCTGTCAAGTTCATGGCCGAGCACTCCTCATATGCCTTGCGCAACTGCGTGATGATTTCGCGTTCACCAATGATGGCGGAGTCGAGACTCGCAGCGACGTTCAGTAAGTGTTCGGCAGCCTCTGCGCCATTGTGACGTTCGGCTTTTGCTGCGATGGAGCGCAGTTCTTCTTCGGATAGTTCAACTCCGGTGGCAGCAAGCATTTGAGCTGTTACTCCAGGGCATACATAGTGAGGAAGCGTGAAGATGAATTCTACTCGATTGCAAGTTGAGAGATACATAATTTCACCCATTCCACATATTTCCTTCACTCTTGTGAGGATTTCCTTTCTTTTCTCATCGGCAAAATGAAATTTGCCGATGGTTTCCAGAGGAAAGTTTTTGTGGGTAATGGCAACAACTCGCAAATCGTTCACGTCGTGATTCTTTAGATGCAAAGATTTTTCAGACGTGTCGGCTGATTGTCACAAGAAAGTCAATGGCGCGCTGAGATATATCAATTATCTCGGACGGAATTTTTTCTTCTTGTTGTTCTTGTTGAACTTGTGTTTGTTCTTTTTGCCTAAACGTTCGGTTTCATACTCTTTAAATCCACCGGCAGTAAGTGGTTTGACCGCCTGCAATTGTGTTACGTTTTCCAGTCGAATGCTGCCTTTTGAAAGTATGCCGAGGTCTTTCAGTATCACATCGTCGTGCACGATGTTGCGATTCCAATTGGTGGCGTTATACTTCATTAGGTTGGCAATTGCTAGCGCGAAGGCGTTTTTTCCTTCTCCTTCTTCCATGGCAGCGCACTTGCGAATCATCGATTCCACGTAATGCCCATAGTGACCAAAGCGAATTTGGTTGTTCGGATAGGGCATGGGTTCCGGCTTACTCTGAAGATGCTCTTTGTCTGGTTTCGGGTATGGACTGTCCACATCGAGTTGGAAGCCCGACATGATGTGTAGATGGTCCCACAGTTTGTGATTGAAGTCCTCAATATCGCGCAGGTGGGGAAACAGCTGCCCCATTACACTGATAACAGCGCGTACGCATTTGTTTCGCTCTTCTTTGTTGTCGAGCGTATGTGCATATTCTATCATACGCTGAATATTTCTTCCATATTCAGGAATGATAAGGTGAGGGCGGTTGCTGTTATAGGGCTGAAGATTCAGCTTATCGTTAATTGTCTCTTGCATGTGAAATGAGGGGAAACTCAGACTGATTGACTGCACGAAAGTAATTCAAACCACATCAAAACGGATGGCGGTAGTAAAAATCATCCCGATCGAATCGATTTTACGAAGGAAATGCAACTCGCTTTTACTAACACTGCTAGGTTCACTTTTTTGAAAAGTCGGTTTGCAAACGCCTCGTTCCTTTCTCTTTCTTAGGGCAATCAAAATGCTGTTATCGGTATTTGCCTAAAGGTACTGATAACGAGAGCCAAACCCATATCAACCAACATGGAAAACTCATTCAAATTCGATTTACCCGCTAGTTCGTCTTCAATTATCAAGGTGATAGGCGTAGGTGGTGGTGGCAGCAACGCTGTCAATTACATGTATGAACAAGGCATCAAGGGTGTAGACTTTATTGTTTGCAACACGGATGCTCAGGCGCTCGATAAGAGTCCTGTTCCACTGAAGATTCAGCTGGGCAGCACGCTTACTGAAGGCCGCGGAGCAGGTTCAATTCCGGAGGTTGGCCGCAATGCTGCCATCGAAAGTCTGGAAGAGATCAAAGCATTGCTTAGCGATAATACCACGATGGTGTTTATCACCGCTGGAATGGGCGGTGGCACCGGCACCGGAGCAGCGCCGGTAATTGCAAAAGTTGCCCGCGAAATGGGCATTCTTACCGTTGGTATCGTAACCGTTCCATTCATGTTCGAAGGCAAGAAGCGTTCGAGCCAAGCCACGTATGGTTTGGATGAAATGAAAGCGAACGTGGATACTCTTCTCGAGATTAATAATGACAAGTTGCGTGAGTTGTATGGTAACTTAACCGTGAAGGCTGCATTCGGTCACGCCGACGAAGTTCTGTGCACAGCTGCGAAAGGAATAGCCGAGGTTATTACACTCATTGGCACTGTAAACGTCGATATGAACGACGTGAAGACAGTCATGAAAGACAGTGGCCGTGCCATTATGGGGTCAGGTCGCGCTAGCGGCGAAGGTCGTGCGTTGAAGGCTGTTGAATCTGCACTTGAATCACCATTATTGAATGATCGCGATATCACAGGCGCCAACTTCGTGCTGTTGAATATTACGCATGGAACAGATGAATTGTTGATGGATGAAATCAGTGAGATTACGGATTACATCCAGGACCAGGCCGGTATGTCGGCAGAGGTTATCTGGGGCTATGGCCAGGATAACACGCTTGGCGATGAAGTATGTGTAACGGTTATTGCTACAGGTTTCACAGGAGGTACAGCAACTTCCGATTGGAACGATGTGTCAGAGGAGCCAAAGAAAATGTGGCTGGAGACAGAAGGGGCGAAGGAAATCGTGCAAAAGGTTGAAGCTCCTGTTAACGATCATGTTGTTTCAAATACAGTGGCTGAAACAGAGGAGCAATTGCCAACACCAACAGAACCTTATATCAAGAAGGAAGAATCTGCTGTTGAGATTGAATTTGTAGTGAATAATAACATTGTAGAGGCAGAGGAAATCGAAAGCGAACAACAAGAGGAGTTTGAGATTTCCGTGCTGAAAATGCAGGAAGACGAGCTAGCTTTTGATGCTCCTGTTGGAGCGGATCTGGGGGCTAGTCTCACAGAAATTGCGTTCAAATCGAAAGAGGAGGCTCCTGAAATTAAAATGGTTCATCGCGAGCAGACGGTCATGACTGATCGTCCGAACCGAAGCGAATTGAATGAGCGCAACCGCGAACGAGAAATGCGCATTCGTGAGTTCACGATTAAACTCAAGACGCCCAACGGCTTGAGCGAATTGGAGAATGAGCCTGCTTATGCTCGCAAGAAAATTTCTCTTGAAAATTCAGCTCATAGCTCGGATAGTAATATATCACGTTTCTCGCTCAACGAATCGGTCGACGATTCGGGTAATCGTAAAGTAGAGCTTCGTGAAAACCCTTTCCTCCACGACAACGTGGATTGATTCCTTAAACTGAAAACAATTAAAAAGCCATCTCTCGGGATGGCTTTTTTATTTGGGTATTTTGTTGTGTCAGATTAGTGACCGCGCCTTTCTTTCACGTTCTTCAATCGAATATTGAGCGACTCAACAATGACCGAGAAGAACAGCGCTGCGTAGCCGTAGGTTTTAATGTTGACTCCTTCCGGCAAGTGAAGCACGTGTGCGTCTTCCAGAGCTTCCAATACCAGTATGAGCCCGATTACAACTAAGAAAGCCAACGCGAGCATCTTAATGGTTGGATACTTTTCAATAAAGTCGCTCACATAGGGAGCAAACATGAGCATGGCAATCATGGCAACAATTACGGCCATAATCATGGTGGCTAGGGCAAGCGCCGCATTTGGATTATCGGCTGTTACACCTACAGCGGTTATGATTGAGTCGAATGAGAATACAATGTCGATGAGAGTGATTTGCAAGATTGCTTGCGTCCAGGTTAGTTGGCGCGACTTCGCTTCTTCTTCTTTGTCGGCAATCTTGAACTTATGGTAAATCTCAGTTACTGTTTTAACTATTAGGAAGGCTCCTCCTCCAAACAAAATTATACCTCTTCCGGTAATGGGTATATGTCCGATAAAGAAAAACGGATCGACCATTTTCGTAATCAGGTTGATGGTCGAGAGGAGTAAAATTCGCACTGCGAGCGCGAGCATCAATCCGAAGAATCGGGCACGCTGTTGATCTTTCTTGTTTGGGATGTAGCCACAAATGATGGCGATGAAGATGATGTTGTCGATACCTAACACGATTTCCAGTACAACTAGGGTGAAGAGGCTGAAAATTCCACCGAACGTGGTAAAGACTTCAATAAATGCGTCGAACATGGAGCGAAAAAGTTATCGGGGTGAAGATAGTGTTAGGAATGCCTTTCGAGAATAACACGCAGGAATAGGATATTCCCGCGTGCTATCTAGGAAAAGGCGTACTTATTTCTTTACAATACCGCTTGGGCCTTCTAGCGATACGGATGTTGTGCGATTGGCATTATTGGCCTTGATGAGAGAATCTTGTTTTCTTTTCATCTCTTCCATCTTCTTTTCTTGATCGAGGTACTCTTGAAAAGAAGGAAGCTGGAACTCTTCGAGTTGCATTTTCACAACCTCATCGATAGCCTTGAAGTCGGCATTATCGGGTGCGTTGGTGACGGCCATTGTACTGAGTCGATCATTGATTTGAACGCGCATGGTTATGTCTTTTTCAATGAGTTTCTGATGTTTCTCATCGAGACTGTGATAGAAGTCTATTTCCTGATTGTTGATCTCAATCATGCGCTTGCTCAGCTCCAGTGCCTTCTCATCGTATTCAGCTTCAAACATCATGTCGACCAGTTGCCACATGAGCTGTGGCTGCTCGTAAGGCACGTTGTGTTCCGGCATGACATCGAGTGAGCGCTGGATAACTTCTCTTGCTTTGTCGAGTTTCCCTTCGGCAATGAGTTGCTCGGCAAGGTGTCCGAATTGAAGACGCAAGTTGGTTGTCATGCGACGGTTGTTTTCATCCATGTAGATGTGCATCTTGTCCATGTTGCCCCACTGGAATTTGTTCATCATGTTGTCGTACATGATTTCTGAGTTTACACCACCATCGATGTTGGGGTTCTGATTTTTCTTGTGTTTGATAGGCGTGAGACGGTATGCAAGACCTTCAAGCTGGAAGTATTGCTCAAGCCCCATGTAGGCGTCGCCTCCGG